>NZ_JBIQHY010000232.1:0-2404 GCF_044508335.1 Actinomadura sp. | reverse complement strand
CGTGCGCCGTGCCGGGCGGCTCGGCGCCGGGCGCGGCCGTGCCGGGCGCGTCCGGTGCGGTCGCGGCGTGTTCGCGGGCCGGAGCCTGCGGAGCGGTCATGTGTCCTCCGTCGTCAGGGGGGCGTCAGGCTCCGGTACCCGCTCACGCGCGTCCCATACGCCCGGTTCCTCCCCTCGGGTCGCGTGCGGTGGAGTGCCGGGCCGCCGGACGGGCGGCCCGTCCGGCGGGGCGGGCGGTCCCCCGGTGAGGCGGCCCGACTCGGTCTGCCGCGCCAGCATCCGCACCGCCGCGCGGGGGCCGCCCCGGCGGGCGGCGCGGCGCTGCCGGTCCGCGCCCGTCCCGGCCCGGCGGACCGCCTCCAGCAGCGTGAACACCGTGTCCAGGTCGCCGGTGTCCTCCAGCGCGGGGGCCGCGCGGGCGACCATGTCGTCCACCAGCCGCCGCGCCGGGACGGCCCGCCGCGTCACCGGGTCGGCCAGCGTGCCGCCCAGGCCGTGCCGGGCCGCGTTCCACAGCGCCGCCGCGCACACCTGCCCGTCCGCCCGCGGCGCCTCCCGGCCCGCCGACAGATCGGCCAGGGCGGCGCCGACCAGGCCCCGCACCAGCGCCGCCTGCAGCACCGCGTCATCCGCGGTGGGCGCCGCGTCCGCCGCGCGGACCTCCACCGTCGGCCAGCGCGGCGACGGCCGCGCCAGCCAGAACGTCATGGCCGGGTCGACCAGCACGCCCGCCTCCACCAGCGCCGCGACCCGCGCGTCCCACGCGGCCGCCGACGCCGACCACGGCGGCACCCCCGCGCCGGGGAACCGGGCCATCTCCACCATCCGGCGGCACGCGTAGCCGGTGGGGCGCCCGTGGTCGAACGGCGAGTTCACCGACAGCGCGAGCAGCACCGGCAGCCACGGGCGCAGATGGTTCACCACCGCCACCGCCGCCTCCCGGTCGGGGACGGCGACGTGGACGTGGCAGCCGCACGCCTGGTAGTCCTCCACCACGTCCCCGTAGACCGCCATGATCTCGGCGAACCGGTCGCCGCGCGCGGGCGGCGGGGGCGGGCCGTCCAGCACCGGCGTCCCCGACGACACCAGCAGCGCACCGCCCGCCCGCGCCGCCGCGGCCAGCCGCGCCCGCCCGAACCGCAGCTGCTCGCCCAGCGAGGCCAGGTCGCGGCACACGCCCGTCGCGGCCTCCACCTGCGAGGTCAGCAGCTCGTTCTGGAAGGAGCCGCCCGATCCGGTCCAGCGGTGCGGGCCGGCCGCAGCCAGGACGCGTTCGGCGTCCGGGACGCATTCCCCCGACACCGCGTCCACCAGCAGGAACTCCTCCTCCACCCCGATGCTCGGCGGCCCGCCCCGCGGCGGGGCGCTGTCCGGCGGGACGCCGCGCGCGGTCGCGTCCCCGCCGGTGCCGTGCACGCCCATGTGCTGCCCCCTCGATCGCCCGCACCCCGCCACCCGGGGGATGCCCGTCCAGAACGTCCCCTCCCGCGACCGGCCAAACTCCTTTCCGCCGGGAAGCCGGCAGGCGGCCGCCGGGCGGCGCCCGTGCGGTGACCGTGCGGTGACCGGATCGTTCCGCATCGCGCCGCGATCGTGCCTGCCGCCGCGCGCGGCGACCGGCCAGGATCGGCGGCATGAACCGAGCGCTTCTCGTCATCGACGTCCAGGAGTCCTTCCGCCGCCGCCCGAACTGGGCGGCGGTGTCTGCGCCCGACATCGCCGGCCGCGCCGCCCGCCTGGTCGCGGCGGCCCGCGCCGCCGGCGACCTGGTCGTGTGGGTGCTGCACGCCGAACCCGGAACCGGCGGCCCGTTCGACCCCGACCTGGGCCACGTCCGCCTCATGGACGGGCTGGCGCCCGGGGTCGGCGAACCCGTCCTCACCAAGACCTCGCGCAACGCCTTCACCACCACCGGGCTGGCGCAGCTGCTGACCTCGCGGGGCATCGGCGAGGTGGTGGTCTGCGGCATCCAGACCGAGCAGTGCTGCGAGACCACCGCCCGGCTGGCCGCCGACCTGGGCTACCGCGTCACCTTCGTCACCGACGCCACCGCCACCTTCCCCATCGAGCACCGCGACGCCCCGCCCGGCAGGCCCCTGCAGGAGATCCTCGCCGACCCTGCCACCCTGCCCGCCGACCAGGTCATCGCCCGCACCGAGTACGCCCTGGCCGGGCGCTTCGCCACCATCGCGAGCCTGGACGACCTCGCCCCCGCGCAGGCCCCCGCGACCGGCCCCGAAGCGGCGGCGGTAGGCTGACCGGATCGTGAACCGCGTCGTCTTCCTGCTCGTCCCCGGACTGCATCTGCTCGACCTCGCCGGGCCTGCCCAGGTGTTCTCCACCGCCGCCGACGCCGGCCTGCCCTACCGGCTCGCCTACGTCGCCGACCACCCCGGGACCGGGC
>NZ_JBIQHY010000135.1:0-18202 GCF_044508335.1 Actinomadura sp. | reverse complement strand
CGACACCTCGGCCAGCTCGATCGCCGTGTCGTTGAGGTCAACCCCGTACGAGTTGTGCAGCGCGACATACGCCTTGACCCGCTGCAACTCCTCCTCGTACTTCTCCGGGTCGATGTCCTTGCCGCGTTCTTTCTGGCGGCGCTTGAGGTACTCGGCAGCGACCTGGTTGATCGCCTCGTTGAGGAACGCGCCCGACCCAAGGGCGGGCTCGCAGATCTTCCAGCCGAGGATCTCGCGGGCCGTCGTGGTCGTCCCGTCCTGGTCGAGTCGATGCTTCAACGCGAGCTGAACGGTGACCTGTGTCAGTGACTCGGGCGTGTAGTACGACGCGGACGTTTCGCGGTCGCGGCCGGCGAGGCGGTAGACGAACGAACCCTTCTCATACCGCAGGAACTCCTCCTCGCCGTGGAGGTCGTCGTCCTCGCTGCGGCGGACGAAGACGTCCTGCGGGTAGTCGTCGGCCTTGGACGCCGGGATCATCCACGAGCCGTCCTTCGGGTCGCCGTTCTTCGCGACCTCGTACAGGTCCTCGCTCGCGATGAACCCGGTGTACGACATCAGCCCCTCGTACACCGCGCCAAGCTGGTTGATGCCGAGCTGCGCGTACGAGATGAACCCGCCACGTTCTTTACGCCGTCCCTTGGTGAGCATGAGGCGGCGCAGCACCCGATGGAGCGTCTCGTTGCGGAGGCGCGTGTCGATGACGCGCTCGTCCTCGTCGTCGTCCACCGAGATTGAGCCGATGAGCTTCACCGACTCCGGTTCGAACAGGTCGGAGCGCAGGGGCTCGAAGCGCAGACCCTCACCGTCCGGGCCATCCTCGGTGCGGGCGGTGCGGGGCCGGTACCCCTTGTTGACCATCCGGAACAGCAGGTCGAGCGACTCGTACAGGTGGAACGAGTTGCGGGCCTGCTCGCCGGACAGGTCGTTGACGACCAGGTCGCCGAGGCGGGCGAGGCTGTACCCCTTCAGGTAGTCCTGGTCGTTGGTGGGAAGGATGCCGAGGTCGGGACGCGCCTCCGCGTACAGCAGGAACAGGATCCGGTACAGGTACCGCAGCGACTCGCGGCCGAGCTGGGCGGCCAGCTCGCGCGACTCCATGATTTCCTCGGGGTCGGCGCCCTGCTCGCGGATGCGGTGGAGGACCTCGTTGGCGATCAGTTCGACGGACTCCTTGAGCCCGTCCCGCAGCTCCTTGGAGACGCCGACCGCGTGGTTGCGGGAGCTGGTGAGGAGTTCGGCGAGCGGCTCGTCGCCGCCCTCGGCGGGCGGCAGCAGCGAGTCGGCGCCGAACAGGGCGGCGATGACCTCCAGTTCGGCGTTGTCGTTGCGGCCGAGGGCGACGTCCAGGCTGACGGCGATGTACCGGCCTTCGCCCCAGCTCGCGCGGTCGGCCAGCACCAGCACGCCGCCGGCGAGGATCAGCACGTAGCGGGGCGGCTCGTCGGTGGCGAACAGCCAGGACGCGAGCTTGGTGCCGTCCTCGATCCGCTCGTTGCCGTCGAGCTGGAGCTGGTGGAGCAGGCCGGAGTCCATCGCGGCGTCCACGTCGGTCGCCCAGCCGCACTCGATGGCGATGAGGTGCTGGTCGGCGTAGGCGACCTGGACCACATGCTCCTCGTCCGTCCGCCGGACGGTCAGCGCACGCGGCTCCGCCTCGTACCCGAGGGCGCGCAGGATCGTGCCGTGCAGCTCGCCGAGCTTCTTCCGCCATTCCGGCAGGTCGTCCGGGACGAACTCCTCGTCGCGGAGCTGCTCGTCGAAGTCGGCGAAGTACTTGCGGTCGGCGAAGTACGGCTTGCCGAGCGCGCGCAGCCCGCGGCGCGGGGTGACGCGGCCGTCCTTCTCCTCGTCCGTCCAGCGGGCGTGCAGTCCCCGCTTGATGTCCTTCGGGAGCACCTCGGCCAGGTAGTGCGCCGAGAAGTAGTCGCCGCGGTTGACCAGCGAGTCGAGCCTCACTGCGTGGCCTCCTGGGGGACGAGGACGGCGAGGACCCGCAGCAGCGGCTCCCCGGTGGTCTGCAGGGAATCGAGCAGGCGCCGCTGCCGCTCGACGGTGTCGTCCACGCGCTCCTCCTGCTTCTTGCGCTGGGAGACGTGCGTGCCGTCGAGGGTGAGCTGCCGCCACGACTCCAGGTGGTCGCGGTAGTCGTTGAGCGGCGCGACGATCTCGGCGTCGTAGTGGGCGCGCCTTTCCTCAAGGTGGCGGCGGGCGGTGGCGACGGCATCCGGGATGCGGGCGGTGAGCGGGGCGAGGTCGATGGGGCGGCCCGTGTTCGTCATGTCCGGGCCGACGCCGGCGGCCGCGAGGATGTCGGGCATCTTCCCGGGCAGGACCCGGCCGGACGCGACCGCCATCCACTCCACGACGGTCGGCTGGCCGAAGTGGTTCGAGTACACGCCCTGCACCAGGTACGTCGGCTCGTCCACCTGCGCGACGATGACGGGCGCGGTCTGCCGGCCGAGCTGGACCAGCACCTTGTCCGTCACCCACTCCACGAGGGGATGCAGGTCGGACAGGTAGGCGATGTCGGGCCACAGGGTCTTCTGGTCGCGGGCCTCGGCGAGCTTCCGCTTCGCGAGCTCCTCGTCGAACGTGACCTTCATGCGCTTCTTGATGTCGTGCGTGCGCAGGTAGTCGGCGGGCAGTGCGGACAGCCGGTGCACGAGGTCCTTCGGCGGGGCGAAGGCGAGGAGCGCGCCGTCGTCCTCCAGGCCGGGCAGCAGGTTCAGCGTGTCGATGGCCTCGCCGACGAACTCGCGGGTGCCGGCGAACAGGCGGGGGACGTCCGCGCGGGGCGGGGCGCCCTCGGTGACCTGCCCCTCGATGGGGCCGAGCAGATCGCCTAGCAGCTCGTCGATGGGGACGTCCGGGACGGACTCCTCCACGGTCTTGCCGGCGAGGAGGTCCTGGATGAGCCGCCGCTCCTCCGCCTCCGGCCGGTACTCGCCGGTGATGGCCTCGGCGGTGCCGAAGGCGCGGTGCGCGGTCTCCTCCTTCTCCAGCAGCTTCGCCGACACCGTCCGGTCGTCCTTGACGCCGTCGATGCCGGAGGTGAGCAGGAGAGCGGAGAACTGGGGCTGGTGGCGCTGCCCGTACCGGTCGATGCGGCCGTTGCGCTGCTCGATCCGGATCAGGCTCCACGGCACGTCGTAGTGGATCAGGTGGTGGCACTGCCGGTGCAGGTTGACGCCCTCGGACGTGACGTCGGTCGTGACCAGCAGCCGGACGTCGCTGCCGCTCAGCCCGAACCGCTCGATGATCTGCATCTGCTGCTGGTCGGTCATGCCGCTGCCGAGCATCTTGTCGACGGCCTTGGCGGGCAGCTTCAGCCGCTTCGGCAGGACGTCCGCCAGCCAGTTCACCGTCTCGACGCTCTCGGAGAACACCACGGCGCGGTTGCCGTCCCGGACGACGATCCTCTCCAGCTCGGTGACGAGCGCGTCCAGCTTGGACGAGTCCCTGGCGGTGATCTGGTCGGCGAGTTCCTTCAGCGTGGTGAGCGCTCGGATCTCGCGTTCCTCCTTGGCGTTGCGGAGCCGGTTCGCGACCGTGCTCTGCAGCGCGCGATGGGACGACAGGAACGCCTTGAGCAGCGTGTAGGGGAACAGCCGGTTGCGGGTGCCGACGACTGGGCCGCCGGTGCGCTCGTCCCCCGCGAGCCACACCTGGGTCAGCTCCTCGAAGACCTTCTCCTCCTTCGGCGTGGCCTGGCAGGTGATCGGGACGGACGGCCCCCGGTCCGGCCACTTGGCGCCCATCTGGTCGCGGACCTCCGGGCTGATCTTGGTGCGCCGGATGTAGAGGTGGTCGATCTGCTTGGCCTCGTAGTTCTCCGCGTCCACGATCGCGGCCGGGTCGAGCATCCTGATCAGCTCGGCGAAGGACTCGGCCTTGCCGTTGTGCGGGGTGGCGCTGGCCAGGAGGAGCGCGTCCGTGCGGCGGGCCAGTAGCTTCGCGAGCCGGTTGCGCAGGGTGCGCTCTCCGATCAGGTTGTGCGACTCGTCGATGACGACCGCGTCCCAGTGCATGTGCTCAAGGTGCTGGCCGTACTTCCCCTCGTTCTTGAGCGTGTCGACCGACACGATGATGCGCTTGTAGTGCGTGAACGGGTTGCGTCCTGCAGGAAGCTCCTGCTGGATGCGCTCGATGCCGACCGAGTCGAGGCGGATCAGCGGGATCGCGAACCTCGTCCACAGCTCCCGCTGGAACTGCTCCAGGACCTGCTGCGGGGTGACGACCAGGATGCGCTCGCCGCGGCCGCGCCGGATCAGCTCCGCCAGGATCAGTCCGATCTCCAGGGTCTTGCCGAGGCCGACCACGTCCGCGATGAGCAGCCGGGGGCGGACGCCGCGCAGCGCCAGCTCCGCGGGGCGCTGCTGGTAGACGAGCGGGTCGAGCAGGAACCGGTCGGACAGCGCCAGGCCGCGCTCCGTCTGCGGCAGCGGGGTGCGGCGCAGCACCGCTTCGAGGAACAGGCGGCTCTTCGCGAACCGGGGCGTATCGTCCTGCTCCAGGACGGTCTCCTCCGGGCGGAGCAGGCTCACGTCCTCCAGGTCGGTGAAGAACACCGCCTCCTCGTCCCGCACGAACTCCGACGCGCCCACCGCCGTGATCTTGTAGCCGTCCGCCACGGGCACGCAGGTGCGGACGATCCACTCCGCGTCCCGGACCTCGATACGGGCACCGGGCGGGTAGGAGGTGTCGGTCACGGACGTGCCTTTCAGAACGGGGCGGTCGCGGCGTAGGCGGTGCGGAGGCGGCCGGCGAGGCGCGCCACCACCGAGCCCGGCGGCGCGACCTGCGACAGGTCGGCGCGGCGGCGCGGGGGCGGCGGGACGTCCTCGGGATCGGACTCGCGCTCCACATAGGTTGCCAGCGTCAGCGCCCGGATCGCCGCCGGCAGCGGGCCGCACAGCTTCTCCAGCGCCGATCTCGCCTCCGCCACCGTGGGCCTGGCATGCGGATCGTGCGCCAGCATCGCGGCGACCGGTTCCGCGAACGCGTCCGGCAGGCCGCTGAGGTCGGGCGGGGCCTCCGCGGAGATGATCTTCGCCATCAGGGCCACGACCGTGTCGGCCTTGTACGGGTAGTGGCCGGTCAGCGCGTAGAGAAGGGTCGCGCCGAGCGCGTGGACGTCCGCCGCGGCGGTGATGTGCTTGGGCGTGACGGCCTGCTCCGGCGCCATGCACGCCGGCGTGCCGAGCGTCGCCGTGGACGTCGTCAGATCGGTGGGGCCCTCGGCGAAGGCGACCAGGCCCAGGTCGATCAGCGTAGGGCCGTCGCGTCCGAGGATGACGTTGGCGGGCTTCAGATCGCGGTGCAGCAGCTCGGCCGCGTGGACGTCGCGCAGCGCGTCCGCGAGCAGGACGCCGAGGGCGGCCGCCTGCTCGACGTTCAGCGGGCCGCGTTCGCCGACGAACTCCTTGAGCGTGAGGCCGCGCACGTACTCCATCGCCAGCCACGGCTGCTCGTCGTCCGCGCCGGACGCGTCGACGAGCGAGGCGATGTGCGCGCCCTGGACGGTGCGGAGCGCCTCCGTCTCGCGGGCGAAGCGCTCCCGGACCTCGTCCCGGTCGATGAGATCGGCGCGGATCACCTTCACCGCGAGCTGCTCGCGGTCGTCGGTGACGCCGTAGTACACGCGCCCCATGCCGCCGAAGCCGAGGCGCCCGTGCAGGGTGATGCGGCCACCGATCCGCCTGGGATCAGACCGGTCCAAGCCCTCCACGCTCACCCGCCCCGTCGTCGCCGCCGGCCGTCCACGCCGCCGTTCGTGCGAGCAGGTTAGCCCCCGGAGCGGCGTGATCGGCAGACACCACCAAGATCAGCTGGAATCCGCGCACCCGTCGCGTCCAGCGTGTCTCGATATATACAGGAAATTGCGTGTTGACTCAATACACAAGGCCGGAAGAGGTCATCGCCGGACCTTCCGGTCGGCGTCCCCAGTACCAGCTAGACGGCTGAACCCCCCGACCCGTTGGCAAGCGGGCCCCTCCTTTCACCCGGAACAGCGGCAGAGCCCCGCCGCAGCGATTCCTTTTGCGCGGCTCCGCGGTCTGTATTGGTATGAGCCTCGACATGCCGGCCGAGCCGGCGGGAGCCGTCAGCACGGACCGGGGAGAGTTCGCGCGTCTGACCGGCGTGTTCCGGCGCGAGCTGCTCGTGCACTGCTACCGCATGCTGTGCTCAATGGACGAGGCGGAGGACCTCGTCCAGGAGACCTACCTGCGGGCCTGGCGGTCCTTCGAGGGGTTCGAGGGCAGATCGTCGTTGCGGACGTGGCTCTGCCGGATCGCGACCAACGCGTGCCTGACGGCCCTGGAGCGGCGCGGGCGGCGTCCGCTGCCGTCCGGGCTCGGCGGGCCGGGCGGCGACCCGCGCCTGCCCCCGGATCCGGCGCGGCCCGAGATCGACTGGCTGCAGCCGCCGCCCGACCGGCTCCTGGACGACTCGCGTTCCGACCCCGCGGCGATCGTCGCGTCGCGGAGCAGGCCGCGGCTCGCCCTCATCGCGGCCAGGGTGGTGGAGGGCGCCGGCGCGGCCGTGCTCCTCCCGCTGACGCTCACCCTGATCAGCGAGGTCTTCCCGGTGGAGAGGCGGGGCGCCGCGATCGGGATCTGGGGCGGCGTGTCCGGCCTCGGCGTGGCCGCCGGCCCGGTGCTGGGCGGGGCGATCACGGAGGGCCTCGCCTGGCAGTGGATCTTCTGGATCAACGTCCCGGTCGGCCTCGTGATGATCCCGCTCGCCGCTCGCCTGCTGCGGGAGAGCCGCGGCCCGCGGCCGCAGCTCGACATCACCGGGCTGCTGCTGGTGGCGGCCGGAGTGGCCGCGGCCTGGCCCGCCCGCCCCGCAGGGGTCCTATTCGGATCTGGCCCGGCGGGCGCGGGCCAGGGCCAGTGAGCCGATGGCCGTGCTGATCAGTCCGACCACCACGGCCACGTAGGCGCCGCCCAGGCCGTTGCCGGTGCCCACGCCGCCGTCGGCGGTGGCCGCGACCACGGCGGCCAGCACCACGGCCGCCACGCCCGCCGCCAAGGCGGTGACGGCTCTGTGCCGCCGGTCCCCGCCGGTGAGGCGGCGCAGCGCCGTCCCGCGCCGCCGCCCGCCGCCCACCCGGGGAGCAGCCCCTCGGTGCGGGCCGCCTGCGCTCCGGCGATGCCGGTGATCTCGCCCGCGGCGTAGACGGCGGGCGCGGTCGTGCGCTGGTCGCCGTCCACGTCGACGAACGGGCCGGGCCGCATGCGGCAGCCGGCGGCGACCGGCAGTTCCAGCTGCGGGGTGAAGCCGTGCGCGACGCACAGCGCGTCCACCGCGACGGCCCGTTCCGTGCCGGGGACGACCGACCAGTCGGGGCGGAGCCGCGCGGTGACGGCCTCCTCCACGCGCCCGTCGCCGCGGGCCTCGATCACGGCGCGGCCCGTCCGGTAGGGGACGCGGTGCCGGGCCAGCAGGCGGACGTACCCGGCGAGCTCCGCGGCCTTGCCCGCCTCGGACGCCAGCTCGCGCGGACGCCCGGTCCAGCCGCGCGCGAGGGTCGCGGCCGGGTTCGCCTCCAGGACCGCCCGGACGGCCGAGCCGGCCTCCAGCAGCGAGGCGGCGACCGGCAGCAGGAACGGCCCGGAACCGGCGATCAGCACCCGGTCGCCCACCACGAGCCGCTCGCCCTTCGCCAGCGCCTGCGCCGCGCCCGCGGTGTGGACGCCGGGCAGCTCCCAGCCGGGGAACGGCAGCACGCGGTCGTGGGCGCCGGGCGCGAGGACCAGCGCGTCGGGACGCAGGGTCCGGCGTTCCCGCCGCGCGCCGTCGGGCTCGCCGCGCAGCACGTGGACGTGCGGGGCGCCGTGCCCGGCTTGTTCGATCGACCAGACGGCGCTCTCCGGCCACCAGGCGCAGCGCGGATGGCCGAGGACGTGGTCGCGGAGGCGTTCGAAGCCGCGCCACCCGCGGTGCAGCAGGCCGGGGCGGGCGGCGGAGTAGGCGTCGGGGAGCATCCGGTGGTACTGGCCGCCCGGGTTCTCGGCGGCGTCGACCAGCGTCACCCGCGCACCGGCGCGCAGCGCGCCGGCCGCCGCGCCCAGGCCGGCGGGTCCGGCGCCGACGACTACCACGTGCCGGGTCACCGGGCGTCCCGTCCGGCGCGGGACCGGGTGGCCACCTCGTCGCCGTCGCGGGCGCGGCGGCGGCAGGCCCGCACGTCGGGGACGCCGTTGACGGCGACCAGGCAGTCGAAGCACGCGCCGATGCCGCAGAAGACCCCGCGCGGCGCGCCCGACGGGCTCTCCCGCCAGGACGTGCGGCCGGACGCCATCAGCACGCCCGCGATCGTCTGGCCCTCGATGCCGGTGAGCGGCACGCCGTCCACGGTGATGCGCAGCGGGACGTCGCGGCGCCCGGTGGCGTCGTCGGCGGCGCGCACGAGCCGCGGGCTCATCCGGGTCCTCCTCCGGGTCGGGCGGCGGGGCGGACGGCGGGGCGGTCCACGCGGAACGGCTCGGCGTCCGTCTCCGGTTCGCGCCCGAGCATCAGGTCGCGCAGGACGGCGGCCGTGCCGGCCGACAGGCCGATGCCGGCGCCCTCGTGCCCGGTGGCGTGCCAGAGGCCGGGCAGGTCGGGGTCCGCGCCGATCACCGGCAGGTGGTCGGCCGTGTAGGGGCGGAACCCGCCGTACGCGCGCATCACCGGCACGCCGGCCAGGGACGGGAACAGGCGCAGCGCCCTGCGGGCGATCACCGACAGCACGCCCGGGCGGAGCCGGTCGTCGAACCCCACCCGGCGGCGCGAGGAGCCGAGCAGGATCGTCCCCGCCCGCGTCGACTCGACCACCGCCGACGCCTGCAGCTCCCCCGCTCCGCTGCCGACCGCGCCCACATAGCCGGCGTCGTAGACCTTGTGGAACACGGTGGGCGGCTGCGGTGCGGTGACCAGCACCTCGCCGCGCCGGGGCAGCACGTCCAGCCGGACGCCGAGCCGCGCGGCGACCTCGCCGGACCACGGGCCGGCGGCGTTCACGAACGCGTCGCCCTCGACGATCCCGGCGGAGGTGCGCACGCCGGTGATCCGGCCGCCGCGGGTGACGGCGCCGAGCACCGCGCATCCCGTGCGCAGCCGGGCGCCGGCCGCGGCCGCCGCGGCGAGCAGGGCGGTGGCGGCGCCGGCGGGCTGGACCTGGGCGTCCTCGGGATAGTGGACGGCGCCGGCGACGTCCCGGGTGAGGTGCGGTTCGGCGGCGGCCAGATCGGCGGCGTCCAGCTCCGCCGCGGCGACCCCGGCGGCGCGCTGGCCCGCCGCGAGATCGCGGAGCGCCGCGGCGCCCGGCTCGGTGGTCGCGACGACGATGCCGCCCTTGGGCTCCCACTCCGCGGCCCCGGCGTCCGGCAGTTCCGCGAGGACCCGCGGCCACAGCCTCCTGGAGAGCCGCGCCAGCTCCAGCTCCGGGCCGGGCTCCTTGTCGGACACCAGGACGTTGCCCTCGCCGTGCGCGGTGGTCGCGGCGGCGGGGCGGCCGCGCTCGACGACGGTGACGGCGCATCCGGCCCGGGCCAGCTCGCGGGCGCAGGCGGCGCCGACGATCCCGGCGCCCAGCACCACGACCCGCGTCATCACGGCTCCGCTCGTCCGATGTACCGAACGTTCCGGAGCGTACGTCCGCGGCGCGGCGGGTGTCACATGCGCGTTCGATTCACCGGACGCCGGGTCTGGCGGCGGCTCAGCCGGCCTCGTGGCCCGGACTCAGATCCGGCAGGGAGCGGAAGGTCATGGGGGCGGCCTCGGCGTCGTGCACGGCCGCCTCGATCGGGGCGAGGAGGAAACCGGTGTGGTCGCCGAGGTCGAAGCGATCGAGGACGCGGCCGACCAGGTGGCGGGCGGCGCCGGTGAGCAGCGGGACGCCCTCCGGGCCGGGACGCCAGGAGCAGCGGGCGAACTTGTCGACCTCGTCGCCGGTCTCCGAGCCGAACAGCGCCGCGAGGTCGTTCCGCTCCCGGTCCAGGACGTGGACGGCGAGAACGGCCGCCGCCTCGGCCGTCCGGTGCGTGCGGTTGCGCCGGGACAGGCACACGAGGTACCTGAACGGGTCGATGCCGGTCTGCGTGGCGAACCCGACCAGGCAGCCCGACCGCGCCCCGCTGCCGGGGTCGGCGGCGGTCACGACGAACATCGGGTAGTCGAATCCGGCGACGAACTCATCGCTGTCCACACCGGCAGCCTAGGTCAGGACGCGGCGCCGCCGGCCCGGCCCGACTCCGGATACCCTAGGGGGTAAAAGCGAGGGGGACCGCATGGAACTGGACAAGGATTCGCTGGCCGACGTCGTCGTGCGGCTGAAGCGGGCGCAGGGGCAGCTCGGCGGCGTGATCCAGATGATCGAGAACGAGCGCGACTGCAAGGACGTGATCACCCAGCTCGCCGCGGTGTCGCGCGCGCTCGACCGGGCCGGCTTCAAGATCATCGCCACCGGCCTGGAGCAGTGCCTCGCCCAGGGCGACGACCCCGAACAGGCCGCGGTGGACCGGGCGCAGCTGGAGAAGCTCTTCCTCACCCTGGCCTGACCGGCGGCGCTACCACTCGCCGGCCCGCCGCGCCGCGGCCCGGGGATGCCGGGCGCGTTCGCGGGTAGGCGTGGGGGACGACTCGTCGTTCCAGGGGGAGGGATCATGCGAGCGCTGCGCCTGCTCGGCTGGAAGTCCGAGCCCGAACTGGTCGAGGTCGCCGAGCCCGAGCCGGGGCCGGGGCAGGTCGTCGTCAAGGTCGGAGGCGCGGGGGCCTGCCACTCGGACCTGCACCTCATGCGGGACTTCGAGGGCGGCGCGCTGCCCTGGGGGCCGCCGTTCACGCTCGGGCACGAGAACGCGGGCTGGGTGCACGCCGTCGGCGACGGCGTGCGCGGCCTGGGCACGGGCCAGCCGGTCGCGGTGTACGGGCCGTGGGGCTGCGGCATCTGCGGGCGGTGCCGGGTCGGGACGGAGAACTACTGCGAGAACCCGGCGGAGGCGCCGGTCCCCGGAGGCGGCGGCGGGCTGGGCCTCGACGGCGGGATGGCGGAGTTCCTGCTGGTCCCGAGCGCGCGGTTCCTCTTCCCGCTGCCGGACGGGCTGGACCCGGTGGCGGCGGCGCCGCTGGCCGACGCCGGGCTGACGCCCTACCACGCCGTCCGGCGGTCGTGGCCGAAGCTGCCGCCGGGCACGAGCGCCGTCGTGATCGGCACGGGCGGGCTCGGGCACCTGGCCGTGCAGATCCTCAAGGCCACCACCGCGGCGCGGGTCATCGCCGTCGACACGCGGGAGGAGGCGCGGCGGCACGCGGTCGAGCACGGCGCCGACCTCGCCCTGCCGTCCGACGACGCGACGGCGGACGCGGTGCGGGACGCGACCGGCGGGCGCGGCGCGGACGTCGTCCTCGACTTCGTCGGCGTCGACGCGACCCTCGCCACGGCCGCGGCGTCGGCGCGGATGCTCGGCGACGTGACGATCGTGGGCATCGGCGGCGGCACGCTGCCGGTGTCGTTCTTCTCCGTCCCGTACGAGGTGTCGCTGCAGACGACGTACTGGGGGACGCGGCCGGAACTGGCGGAGGTGCTCGACATGGGGGCGCGGGGGCTGCTGCGGCCCGACGTCACCGAGTTCCCGCTGGACCGGGCCATGGACGCCTACCGCGACATGGAGGCCGGGCGGCTCACCGGCCGCGCGGTGATCGTGCCCGCCTGACGCGTCAGGGCTGGGGCACGGGATGGGCGCTCTCCAGGAGCCGCAGCTGGGCGGCCTGCAGCCGGTCGACGACGAGCTCGGTGAACCGGCGGGTCAGCTCGTACCCGAGCGCGGGGTCGACCGCGCAGAGGGTGCGGATCAGCCGGCCGTCGAACTCCACGGCCCGGACGTCCTCCAGCGCGGTCGCGCCGAAGCGCCACCGGTACGGGCGGAACAGCCACGACCAGCCGAGGGCCGCGCCCGGCCCGAACGTGTCGACGACGACGGTCCCGCGCTCGGGCACGCGCAGGTCGAGGGCGACCGTCCCCTCCCGGATCAGCCAGAAGCGCTCCGCCGGCTCGGCCTCGGCGATGATCCGCCGGCCCGCCGGGATCTCGACCGCGCGGGCGGTCGTCGCCAGCCGCGCCAGGTCGGCGCTCCGCATCCCGCGCAGGAAGGGCTCCCGCGCGAGGTCCGCCGCCGTGATGCTGCTCACCGGATTCGCCCCCGTTCGTGTGTCGACAGCGTTGCCACGCTCCCATCTCACCTTGCGAGTGACCGGCGACACAGGGCCGAAGGGCCTTTGGCGGCGGGACCTCTGCCGGATCCGGCCACATCCCGCCTGAGCGGGCGCGACGCCGGGCGAGGCCGGTGCCCGGGAGGACCCGCGGTTCGGGACCTTGGTCCTTCCCGCCGCGGGACGTCCGAGGCTGTGACGGAGGACGGCGGGCGGGTAACGTCCGAATCGATCGCTGACTACGTAGGGGACGATGCGCCATGAGCGGCGAGGCTGCGAAGACGATCCGGGTGTTCCTGCTGGACGACCACGAGGTGGTCCGCCGCGGGGTGGCGGCGCTGCTGTCGGCCGAAGACGACATCGAGATCGTGGGTGAGGCCGGCACCGCCGAGCACGCCCTGGCGCGCATCCCCGCCGCCCGGCCCGACGTGGCGGTCCTGGACGTCCGGCTCCCCGACGGCGACGGCGTCAGCGTCTGCCGCGAGATCCGGTCCCAGATGCCCGACCTGGCGTGCCTGATGCTGACCTCCTTCGACGACGAGGACGCCCTGTTCGAAGCCGTCATGGCGGGCGCCGCCGGGTACGTGCTCAAGCAGATCCACGGCTCGGACCTGGTCGGTGCCGTCCGCACCGTGGCCACCGGCCAGTCGCTGCTCGACCCCCGGTCCACGGCCCGGATGCTGCAGCGCCTGCGCGACCGGCAGGAGAAGCAGGACCCCCTCAAGAGCCTCACCGAGCAGGAACGCCACATCTTCGACCTCATCGGCGAGGGCCTGACCAACCGGCAGATCGGCGAGCGCCTCTTCCTGGCCGAGAAGACCGTCAAGAACTACATCTCCAACATCTTCGCCAAGCTCGGCATGAGCCGCCGCACCCAGGCCGCCGCCCTCGCCGCCCAGCTCAAGGCCGACCGCAGGGACTCCCGCCCCTAGCCGGCGGACATGCGATGACGACGGCTCCCGCGCCCTACCGCAGGCCCGCCGAGGACGTGGTGCGGGACCTCGGCGGCGACGCCTCCCGCGGGCTGACCTCGGCCGAGGCGGCGGCGCGGCTGGAGCGGGACGGGCCGAACGCGCTGCCCGCCGCGCGGGGCCGCGGCCCGCTGCTGCGGTTCCTGCTGCAGTTCCACAGCCCGCTGATCTACGTCCTGCTCGCCGCGGCGCTGATCACGTGGCTGCTCGGCGAGCGGGTGGACTCGCTGGTGATCCTCGGCGTGGTGCTCGTGAACGCCATCGTCGGGTTCGTCCAGGAGTCGCGGGCGGAGCGGGCGCTGACCGCGCTCGCCGCGATGGCGCGGACGACGGCGGTGGTCGTGCGGGACGGCGTGCGGGCCGTCGTGCCCGCGGCGGAGCTGGTGCGCGGCGACCTGGTCGTGCTGGAGGCCGGCGACAAGGTCCCGGCCGACCTGCGGCTGCTGCGCACCGACGAGCTCGCCGTGGACGAGTCGGCGCTGACCGGCGAGTCGGTGCCCGTCGCCAAGGACCCGGCGCCGCTGCCCGAGGTCGCGCTCGCCGACCGCGCCGCCATGGCGTTCTCCGGGACGCTGGTGACCGCCGGCGCGGCCACCGGCCTGGTCGTGGCGACCGGCGCGGACACCGAGCTCGGCGGCATCGACCGCCTCGTCCACACCACCACGGCGGTGCAGACGCCGCTCACCCGCAAGATCGCCCAGTTCAGCAAGGTCGTGACGGTCGCGATCCTGGCGCTGGCCGCGCTCACCTTCGTGATCGGGATCATGCGCGGCCGGGACGCCACGGAGATGCTGACCGCGGCGGTGGCGCTCGCGGTCGGCGCGATCCCGGAGGGCCTGCCCGCCGTCGTGACGATCACCCTGGCGCTCGGCGTCGCCCGGATGGTGCGGCGCGGCGCGATCGTCCGGCACCTGCCCGCCGTGGAGACGCTCGGCGGCACCACCGTCATCTGCACCGACAAGACCGGCACGCTCACCCAGAACCAGATGACCGTCACCGCGATCACCGCGGGCGGCCGGGACTACACCGTCACCGGCACCGGCTACGCCCCGGACGGCGCGATCGAGTGCGGCGGACGCCCGGTCGACCTCGCCGAGCACCCCGCCCTGCGGGAGACGCTGCTGAGCGGGCTGGGCTGCAACGACGCGCGGCTCGCCGAGAAGGACGGCCGCTGGCAGATCACCGGCGACCCCACCGAGGGGGCGCTGGTGACCAGCGCCGCCAAGGCCGGGCTGCTCGGCGAGGTCCCGGCCCGGACCGCCACGCAGCCGTTCAGCTCCGAGCGGCGCTACATGGCGACCCTGCACGAGGACGGCACCGTCTACGTGAAGGGACCGGTCGAGCGGGTCCTGCAGCTGTGCGGCGACGCGGCCGGGCCCGACGGCGCACCGGTCCCGCTGGACCCGGCGGCCGTGACCGCCCGCGCCGAGGCGTACGGCGCCGACGCGCTGCGCGTGCTCGCCTTCGCCCGGGGCCGCGCGGAGAGCCTGGACGAGCTGCCCCGGCTGACGTTCCTCGGCCTGCAGGCCATGCTGGACCCGCCCCGCCCGGACGCCGCCCAGGCCGTGCGGACCTGCCACGACGCCGGCATCCAGGTCAAGATGATCACCGGTGACCACGCCGCGACCGCCGCCGCCATCGGCGCCCGCGTCGGGCTGGAGGGCGAGGTGATGACCGGCGCGGACCTCACCGCCGACCACGCCCCGGAGCGCCTCCAGGCCGCCACCGTCTTCGCCCGCGTGTCGCCCGAGCAGAAGCTCCGCCTCGTCCGGGCGCTGCAGGGCTCCGGGCACGTCATCGCGATGACCGGCGACGGCGTCAACGACGCGCCCGCGCTCAAGCAGGCCGACATCGGCGTCGCGATGGGCCGCACCGGCACCGACGCCGCCAAGGAGTCGGCCGACATGGTGCTCACCGAGGACGACTTCACCTCCATCGAGCAGGCGGTGGAGGAGGGGCGCGGCGTCTTCGACAACCTGGTGAAGTTCATCGTGTGGGCGCTGCCGTCCAACATCGGGCTCGGCCTCGTCCTCGTCGCCGCGATCGTCGCCGGGACCGCGCTGCCGATCCTGCCGCTGCAGGTGCTGTGGCTCAACATGACGGCCGTGCTGGTGCTGGGGCTGCCGTTCGCGGTCGAGCCGAAGGACGAGCACATCATGCGCCGCCCGCCCCGCGACCCGGGGCTGCCGCTGCTCACCCGCGCGATGACCGTCCGGCTCCTGCTGGTCTCGGCGATCCTGCTCGCCGGCGCGTTCGGCCTGCAGCACTGGGAGCGGGGGCACGGCGCGTCCCCGGAGACCGCGCAGACGATCGTCGTCAACGTGTTCGCGCTGACGCTGCTGACCTACATGTTCAACTGCCTGTCGCTGGACCGGCCGCTGCTGTGGGGCGGCGTCCGGCGCAACCCGTGGGTCGCCGTCAGCGTCCTCGCCCTGGCCGCGCTCCAGGCGCTGTACACGTACGCGCCGTTCATGAACGACGTGTTCGGGTCGGCCCCGCTCGGCGCCGCCGCCTGGGCGCGCATCGCGGCCATCGCCGTCGCCTCCTACCTCCTGGTGGAGGCGCTGAAGCTCGTCCAGCGGTCCCGCTGAGCCGGACGGGGGCCGAATGGTCCCGCAGCCGGGGACCAAGGTCCTTGGCCGGGCCGGACCGTCCTGCGCAAGGCTCTGATCACGCCGACCGGCCGCCCGCGACCCGCGCCGGCCGGTCGTTCCCGCGACCCTGGGAGGAGCCGAGATGACCCTGGCCGAGCCGTACCGGATCAAGAGCGTGGAGCCGCTGCCGGTGCCGACGCGGACCGAGCGCGAGGAGGCGATCGAGCGCGCCGGGCACAACACGTTCCTGCTGCGCTCGGAGGAGGTCTGCATCGACCTGCTCACCGACAGCGGCACGAGCGCGATGAGCGACCGGCAGTGGGCGGCGCTGATGCGCGGCGACGAGGCGTACTCCGGCTCCCGCTCGTTCTACCGGCTGGAGGAGGCGGTCCGCGAGGTGTACGGGTTCCAGTACACGGTCCCCACGCACCAGGGCCGCGGCGCCGAGCACATCCTCGCGCAGATCGCCATCAAGGACGGGCAGTACGTGCCGGGGAACATGTACTTCACCACCACCCGCGCCCACCAGGAGCTCGCCGGCGGGATCTTCACGGACGTGGTGATCGACGAGGCCCACGACCCGACCGCCCGGCACCCGTTCAAGGGCAACGTCGACCTCGACAAGCTGGCCGCCCTCATCGACCGCGAGGGCGCCGCCAACATCGCCTACGTCAACGTGGCCGTCACGGTCAACATGGCGGGCGGGCAGCCGGTGTCCATGGCGAACCTGCGCGCCGTCCGGGACCTGTGCGCCCGGCACGGGATCCTGCTGTGGTGCGACGCGACCCGCTGCGTCGAGAACGCCTACTTCATCAAGGAGCGCGAGGACGGCTACGCCAACCGGTCCGTGGCCTCGATCCTGCGGGAGATGATGTCGTACTTCGACGGGTGCACGATGTCCGGCAAGAAGGACGCCCTCGTCAACATCGGCGGCTTCCTCGCGCTGAACGACCCGGCGCTGCTGCAGCGGGCCCGGGAGCTGGTCGTCCTCTACGAGGGCATGCCGACCTACGGGGGCCTCGCCGGACGCGACATGGAGGCCATGGCGCAGGGCATCCACGAGATGGTCGACGACGCCTACATCGCGCACCGCATCCACCAGGTGCGGTACCTCGGCGAACGGCTGCGCGTCGCGGGCGTCCCGATCGTGGAGCCGATCGGCGGGCACGCCGTGTTCATCGACGCGGCCAGGTTCCTGCCGCACCTCGACCAGGAGGAGTTCCCGGCGCAGGCGCTCGCCGCCGCGCTGTACACCGACAGCGGCGTCCGCTCGATGGAGCGCGGCATCGTCTCGGCGGGCCGGGACCCGAAGACGGGACGGAACCGCAGGCCGCGCCTGGAGCTGGTCCGGCTGACCGTGCCGCGCCGCGTCTACACCGACCGCCATCTGGACGTCGTGGCGGACTCCGTCCAGCACCTGTACGCGCACCGCGACTCCGTCCGCGGCCTCCGCATGACCTACGAGCCGCCGACGCTGCGCTTCTTCACGGCCCGCTTCGAACCGCTCGGCCGTCCCGCGGGCTGAGCTCCGCCTCGACGCGCTCGATCAGCGCGCCGAGGACCTCTTCCGCCTGGGCGGGGTCGAAGTCCTCGCCCAGGCGCTTGCGGACGCCCGCGTCGCTCAGCCGGTGGTGGACGTCGGGCGTCACGTCGTGCCGGGCGAGGCAGCTGCGGGCGCACTCCAGGGCGCAGCCGTCGATCGCGATGATCGGGCGCCCGCTGGTCGCCTTGCGGACCAGGCTCCGCACGTCGCCGCCGACGCCCGCGATGCAGGACATCTCGGCGACGCCGCGGCGGTCGAGCTGGATCGCCAGCCAGTTCGTCATCTGCGCGGCGCTGGAGCAGCCCGAGCACGAGTAGACGAGCGGGCGTTCACGGCGGTCGTTCATGGTTCTCCATCCATGTGCTGGGCGGCTGCGTGGTAGCGGTGACCGGCTAGGTGCTGGGCAGGGCGGTGGCGAGCAGGACGATGCCGACGGACCCGACGAGCGAGGCGACCGCCATGGCGCGGGCGAAGGACGGGTGCCGGGAGCTGGCCCACCCGTGCACGCCGGCGACGGCGATGACGGCGCCGAACAGCAGCAGCTTGGCGGAGAGGATGCGGCCGTAGCCGGGCTCGGCCAGCGACGCCCACGTGACGCCCTTGTGCCAGGCCATCGCCACGCCCGTGGTGATCTGCACCGGCAGGAAGACCGCCCCGGTGAAGATGCCGAACCGGCGGCCGACCTCCCTGGCCAGCCCCGCGTACTGCTCCTCGGCGAGCTTCCGGCGGGCGAGCGGCAGCAGGACCAGGGAGATGGTGAGCTGCCCGCCCACCCACAGCGCGGCCCCCGAGACGTGCAGGAACCGGATCACGGACCACCAGGTCATTTGGTCACCTTCAGGATTCCGTGTGCGCCGGATTCGCCGTGGCGCATGTCGTGGTCGACGAACGGG
>NZ_JBIQHY010000134.1:0-18391 GCF_044508335.1 Actinomadura sp. | reverse complement strand
CGCGACTTCGCCGACTTCCTGCGCCAGCGCGTCGAGGCCAACTACTTCGGCGCGGCGATCCTGATGCCCGAGCGCAGCGTCGTCCCGTTCCTGCAGGAGGCCAAGGCCGCGCGGGAGCTGTCGGTGGAGGACCTCGCCGACGTCTTCTCCGTCTCCTACGAGATGGCCGCGCACCGCTTCACCAACGTCGCGACCCACCACCTCGGCCTCCAGCTGCACTTCACCAAGAACGACGAGAACGGCACCATCTACAAGGCGTACGCCAACGACGGCCTGGCGTTCCCGCAGGACGAGGACGGCGCGATCGAGGGCCAGCGGATGTGCCGGGAGTGGGCCGGGCGGCACGTGTTCGGCGCCGCGGACCGCTTCTCCGTCTACTACCAGTACACCGACACCCCCAACGGGACGTACTGGTGCCTGTCGCACATAGACCCCAGCCACGAGCGCGACTTCGCGATCACGCTCGGCGTCCGGTTCGAGGACTCGCGCTGGTTCCGCGGCCGGGAGACGACCCGGCGGGTCAAGTCCGCCTGCCCGGACGGCGACTGCTGCCAGCGGCCCCCGAAGGAGCTGTCGGACCGCTGGGAGGGGATGGCGTGGCCGTCGGCCCGCGCGCACTCGCACGTCCTGTCCGTCCTGCCGCCCGGCGCGTTCCCCGGCGTGGACGAGGCCGACGTCTACGAGTTCCTCGACCGGCACGCCGCCGAATGAACGCCGCCGAATGACCGGTGTGTTGCGCGCGCGTCAACTTCTCGGGTCGTTTCGTCCCGGCCCGTGCCGGCGGTGAATGATCTGGGAGGATCTGGCGTTCCCTGTAGGTGTGGGGCGTCCGGGCCGGGACGGCCCAGAGGGGAGGGGAGAGCGCGTGCTGCCCGAGGTCGCGTCCTGGTTGGCCCGCCGCACGAGCACGGCGGAGGACTGGCCGCCGCGCCTCCTGCTCGACGCCAAGGGCGACACCGCGATCAGCGTCGTGCTGCCCGCGCGGGACGAGGAGGCGACGGTCGGCGCGATCGTCGCGGCGATCCGGACCGACCTGGTCGAGCGGGTCCCGCTGGTGGACGAGATCCTCGTGGTCGACTCGCGCTCCGCCGACCGGACGGCCGCCGTCGCCGCCGCCGCGGGCGCCGACGTGGTGGCGCAGGACGCCGTCCTGCCCGGGTACGGCCGCCTGTCGGGCAAGGGCGAGGCGCTGTGGAAGTCGCTGTACGCGACGTCCGGCGACCTGCTGGTGTTCGTGGACGCCGACCTGCGCGAGTTCAGCTCGTCCTACGTCACCGGCCTGCTCGGCCCGCTGCTGACCGACCCGTCCGTCAGCTACGTCAAGGGCTGCTACGACCGCCCGCTGATGGACGGCGGGAGCCGCGTCGAGGGCGGCGGCGGCCGGGTCACCGAGCTGGTCGCGCGGCCGCTGATCAACATGCACTGGCCGCTGCTCGCCGGGGTCATGCAGCCGCTCGGCGGCGAGTACGCGGGGCGGCGGGCGCTGCTGGAGCGGCTCCCGTTCGTCACCGGCTACGGCGTGGAGCTCGGCCTGCTGCTGGACGTCTACCAGGACTCCGGGCTCGACGCGATCGCGCAGGTCGACCTCGGCCGGCGGGTGCACGCGCACCAGTCCACCGAGGCGCTCGGCGCGATGTCCGGGCAGATCATGCTGACCGCGTGGTCGCGGCTGGAGCGGCACGGCCGGATGGTCCCGCTGGAGGCCCCGTCCACCGCGCTCACCCGGTTCCACCGGGGGCCGGCCGGCCACGACGCCCGCACCACCGACGTCGCGGTGGGGGAGCGGCCGCCGATGATCGAGGTGCCCGGCTACGCCGCCGCCCGCTCCTTCTCGCCGGGGCGCCGCTAGCCCCTGTGACTCCCCCCACGTGTTACCCGCGGTAACGCCGAATGGTGCTACCGTGGGTAACAGCGATATTGGACGAGAGGGTCAATTAATCATGACGAGCGCGGAGCAGACGCCGTTCTCCCTGGAGCCCAGCGAGGACGTCCGTGAGGTCAGGGACTGGGTGCACGAGTTCGCCAAGGACGTCATCCGACCCGCGGCCGAGGAGTGGGACGAGCGCGAGGAGACGCCCTGGCCGCTGATCCAGGAGGCGTCCAAGGTCGGCATCTACTCGCTGGACTTCTTCGCCACCCAGTGGCTGGAGCCGACCGGCCTCGGCATCCCGGTGGCGTTCGAGGAGCTGTTCTGGGGCGACGCCGGCATCGCCCTGTCCATCGTGGGCACCGGCCTCGCCGCCGCGTCCGTCGCCGCCGTCGGCACCCCCGAGCAGACCGCCGAGTGGGTGCCGCAGATGTTCGGCACCCCCGACGACATCAAGCTCGGCGCGTTCTGCGCGTCCGAGCCCGACGCCGGCAGCGACGTCGGCTCGATCCGCACCCGCGCCGTCTTCGACGAGGCCAAGGACGAGTGGGTGCTGAACGGCACCAAGACCTGGGCGACCAACGGCGGCATCGCCGACGTCCACGTCGTCGTGGCCTCGGTGTACCCCGAGCTGGGCAGCCGCGGCCAGGCCAGCTTCATCGTCCCGCCGAACACCCCCGGCCTGAAGCAGGGCCAGAAGTTCAAGAAGCACGGCATCCGCGCCTCGCACACCGCCGAGGTGATCCTCGACGACGTGCGCATCCCGTCCCACCTGATCGTCGGCGGCAAGGAGAAGTTCGACGAGCGCATCGCGCGCACCCGCGAGGGCAAGAGCTCCAAGGGCCAGGCCGCGCTGAAGACGTTCGAGACGACCCGCCCGTCCGTCGGCGCGATGGCGCTCGGCGTCGGCCGCGCCGCCTACGACTACGCCCTGCAGTACGCGCAGGAGCGCGAGCAGTTCGGCAAGAAGATCGGCGACTTCCAGGCCATCGCCTTCAAGCTCGCCGACATGAAGACCCGCCTGGACGCCAGCCGGCTCATGGTGTGGCGCGCCGCCTGGATGGCCCGCACCGGCAAGGAGTTCGCCAACGCCGAGGGCTCGATGGCCAAGCTCATGGCCAGCGAGATGGCCGTGTACGTCACCGAGGAGGCCATCCAGATCCTCGGCGGCAACGGCTACACCCGCGAGTACCCGGTCGAGCGCATGCACCGCGACTCCAAGATCTTCACGATCTTCGAGGGCACCTCGGAGATCCAGCGCCTGGTGATCGGCCGCACCATCACCGGCCTGCCCGTCAGATAGGGACCCGCGCGAACGGCCGGGCCGCCGGCGAGGCGCCCGGCCTCGCGGCCGCGGCCCGGCGGCGGCGCCGCACTGAGAAGAACGCGGACGGCATCGGGCATTTGGACCGGCGCACGTTCGGTCGCTCCGGCGCAATAGGCCGGCGGTCATGAAGTGATACGCCGTTATGCGAGTGACCGAAAGAGGCTGTTGCATCCATGCAGGGGCGACGGCAGTGTTGTGCCGGTGGAGCCAGGTCCCGACGAACGGCTGAGGTTGGTCTTCGACGAGGCATTGCGCGCTCTGGTGCAGCAACAGGCCCGCCTGGACAACGTTCGCTCTCGCGCCACGACGCTGACCGCGGCCGCCACGTTGGTCGCCTCGCTGCTCGGCGGTTCGAGCGTCGACAGGGACTCGTTCGACTGGGCGGCGGTTCTCGCCACGGCGGCGACGGCGGGCGTCCTGGCGTGCTCCCTGGTCATCGTGGCCCCCATATGGCACTGGCGTTTTCATTCCCGGCCGACGCAGCTCCTCCGTGCCGTTGATCAGGGGTTCAGCCTCGATGAGATGCGCCGTAATATGGCATCCGATTTCGAGCACTGGGCGGATGGGAACGATCGCAAACTCCGGAGAATGCACCGCACTTTCACCGCGGGGCTGGCGTTCCTGACCGCGGAGATGGTCGGGTGGGCACTCCATCTCTGGTCTCTCTAGTGCGACCGACCAAGGCGGGTGAGCCGGTTGTGACTGCCGACGGCGGAGATCAAGGTCAAGCGCAGCCCTCCGGGGGAGCCCAGGCCGGTGACACGGGGGCATCAGGCTCCTGGCCGAACATCTCCTGGGACACGGTCCACGGCCATCCGGGGCCGGCATACGGATCCCCTGCCCGCCTGCCCGATAGTGCGAACAGGCGGCCTTACCTGGTGTGGGGGCTGGCAGCCGCATGCCTCGGGCTTGCCGTTCTGGTCCTGGTCCTCGTCATCCTGCTCTGATGAACGCGGAACGTGCCACCGGGCCGCCCGTCCGCTGACGTCGGGGGGCGTGGCCGACGACGGCCACGGCGGTCCGCCGGGGCGGGAGCGCCGGGACCGGGCGGAGCCGGGCCGCCGGGCACCTGACCCATGGATGGGGGGCGCTGTCAAGGGCGAAGAACCACCGGCGTTCGCATGTCCGAAACGTGATAACTCGCCATAGTTGCGCTTCTGGTGCGCTGCTTGTCTCTAGTTCGGCCGGTTGATCATCCGGCCGAACCCAGAGACCGGGCCGCCCCCCGGCCCGCCTCCAGGAGGCAATGGTGCCCAGGACACGCTGGATCACCGTGACCGCACTGGCGGCCACGGGAACGCTCCTCACCGCCGGCCTCGCGGTCCCCGGACGGGCCGCACCACCGCCACCGCGCTCCCAGCCCCCCGGTGACCGTCCCGACCTGCCCGACAAGGACGCCCGCACCGGCCATCTGGCCCCCACGAAGCGCCAGCAGGGCGCCGCGCGCGGGGTTCAGGTGCGGTGGAACAGGCTCGGCACACCCGCCGCGGTGACCGACGCGGAACCGCTCGCTGGCGGCCTGCCCGCCGACCCCGAGAAGGCGGCGCGCGCCTACCTCGCCGGTCACCGCGACCTGTTCGGCCTGGACGCCGACGCGGTCGGCGCCCTGGAGAAGGTCGCGGTCAACCCCATCGGGAAGGGCGCGGCCGTGCTGCTGCGGCAGCGCTTCGGCGACCTGCCCGCCGGATACGACGGGCTCGTCGCGGTCGGCGTCAGCGAGGGCGAGGTCGTGTCGGTGACCTCGACCCTCGCGCGCGACGACGCCGCGCCGGCGCCCGCCACGCTGCCGGAGAAGGACGCGGTGGCCGCGGCCGGGCGGGACGCGGGCATCGCCGTCTCCGGCGAGGCGGCCCGCAAGGTCCGGCTCGTGGCGGTCCCGACCGCCGAGGGCGTCCGCAGCGCCTACCAGGTCACGCTCATCGACGGCTCCGGCTCCGTGCCGAAGGCCGTCACCTCCTACGTCGACGCGCGCAGCGGCTCCGTCCTGGTGCGGGAGAACCTCGTCGACCACGACGGCGACGACCCGCGCTGGTCGGTCTTCCCGGCGACGCCGCGCGGCGACTACTCGTCCCGCGACACCCGGGAGACGTGGTGCTTCGCGCCCGCGCTGGGCTGCCGGTACGCCGCCGGCGGCGACCCGTCCAGCGGCCGCCCCTGGGACGCCGACCCGGCGACCGGCGCCTCGACCACGACCAGCCTGGGGAACTCGGCGCGCACCTACGAGAACCGCGCGAACGGCGACCCGTTCTCCGTCGGCACCCGGACCAACGCGCCCAAGCCGGACCGGAACTACAGGTACCGCTGGGCGAACCAGTGGTTCGAGAGCAAGTGCGACCCGGCGACGATGGACAGCCCGCAGGAGGCGGACGTCGAGGCCGCCATCTCGAACCTGTTCGTCCAGCACAACCGGATGCACGACTGGTCCTACCGGCTCGGGTTCACCGAGACGGCGTGGAACATGCAGGCCGACAACGGCGGACGCGGCGGCCTCGGCGGCGACCCCGAGCAGGGCAACGCCCAGGCCGGGGCGAGGATCGCGAGCGTCCGCGACAACGCCAACCAGATCACGCCGCCCGACGGCACGCCCGCCATCAGCAACATGTACCTGTGGCAGCCGATCGCGGGCGGGTTCTACCCGCCGTGCGTCGACGGCGACTTCGACATGAGCGTCATCGGGCACGAGTACTCCCACGCCATCTCCGGCCGCATGATCGCCGGGCCGGACGCCGGGTGGAGCGGGCCCCAGGCCGGGGCCATGAACGAGAGCACCTCCGACCTGTTCGCGATGGAGTACCTCAACGAGTACGGGTTCCGCGCGCCCGGCCGGACCCCGTACGTCACCGGCGCCTACGTCACCGGTGAGCCGCGGTCCGGAATCCGCAACTACGACATGAGCAAGAGCCCGCTCAACTACGGCGACCTCGGCTACGACCTGGTCGGCACGCAGGTCCACGCGGACGGCGAGATCTGGACCGCGACCCAGTTCGACGTGCGGCAGGCGTTCGTGAAGCGGTACGGGTCGGGCAGCCCCTCCCTCCAGCGCAAGTGCGCGGAGGGCAGGGTGCCGGTCGAGAAGTGCCCCGGCAACCGGCGCTGGGCGCAGCTGTCGTTCGACGCGCTGCTGCTGATGGCCTCCGGCGCCGTCAGCTACGTCGACCACCGCAACGCCCTGCTCGCCGCCGACACCATCCGCTTCGGCGGCCGGGACCACGCCATGATGTGGAAGGTCTTCGCGCAGCACGGCCTCGGCGAGGACGCGGCCAGTAACGGGCCCGCCGACCCCGACCCGCGGCCGAGCTTCGCGTCCCCGATGTCGCGCGACGCCCATGTGACGCTGAAGCCGGCCGGCGACGCGAAGGGCGGCAAGGTCCGGCTCTACGTCGGCGACTACGAGGCGCGGGCCGTGCCGGTCGCCGACACCGACCCGGCGACCCCGCTCGGCGCGTCCTTCGCCATCACGCCCGGCCGCTACTCGTTCGTCGCGGTCGGCGAGGGCTTCGGCCACAAGCGGTTCACCGCGACGATCAGCGCGCACCGGCGGACGCTGGCGGTGGCGATGCCCCGCAACGAGGCGGCCGCCGCCAACGGCGCGACCGCCGCGGGCGACGGCGCGTCCCAGCAGGCGCTGCTGGACGAGACCGAGGCGACCGACTGGCAGTCGGTGCAGGCCCCGGTGGCGGGCCGCCAGGTGACCGTCGACCTGGCCGGCGACCGCCCGGTCAGGGTCGGGCGGGTGCAGGTGAGCGCGATGCTGCGGCCGTCCGTCGCCTCCGACCCGGAGGGCGCGAACTCGGCGCAGAACCGGTTCACGGCGCTGCGCGCCTTCCGGCTGCTGGCCTGCGACGCCACCCGCGCCGACTGCTCGCAGGACGCCGGGTACCGCACCGTCTACACCAGCCCGGACGACGCGTTCCCGGCCGACCGGCCGCGTCCGACGGCGCCCGACATCACGCTGCGGTCGTTCAACCTGCGGGACGTGAAGGCGACGCACCTGCGGCTGCAGGTGGTGTCCAGCCAGTGCACCGGTGCGCCGGCGTACGCGGGTGAGCAGGACAATGACCCGCGTTCGAGCACCGACTGCGGCACCGCGAGCCCGTTCGCGGGCGTCGTACGGGCGGCCGAGCTCCAGGCGTTCGCCCGGTAGCCCGGGAGCCGCGGGAGCCGCCGGGGCAGGGCGGTGTTGTCGATGGGTAACACCCCCGATACCGTTCTGTCATGACGAACACGGCGGGCAGGCCGGGGTCCGGACCGCGCCGCGACCCCGGCCGTCGCCGTGCCCTGCTGGAGGCCGCCGACCGGGTCATCCAGCGGGAGGGGCCGGAGGCGTCGATGGCCGCGATCGCCGCCGAGGCGGAGATCAGCAAGCCGATCCTGTACCGCCACTTCGGCGACAAGAGCGGCCTGTACCAGGCCCTGGCCGAGCGGCACACGCGCAAGCTGATCGAGGGCATCCGGGACGAGTTCTCCCGCGACGAGCCGATCCGCGACCGCACCCGGTCGACCATCGACACCTACCTGGCGACGATCTCCAAGAACCTCAACCTGTACCGGTTCCTG
The DNA here is from genome assembly GCF_044508335.1 of Actinomadura sp. Lineage (NCBI taxonomy): Bacteria > Bacillati > Actinomycetota > Actinomycetes > Streptosporangiales > Thermomonosporaceae > Actinomadura > Actinomadura sp. The sequence goes on along the minus strand of NZ_JBIQHY010000134.1, from coordinate 10,640 downwards.
ATGCACCGGGCGAGCGCCGAGGACACCGCCACGCACAGCGCGATGAGCACGATGATCCGGGACGTGAGCCGGGAGCTGGCGGAGGTGATGATCGCCGAGGGCGAGATGACCGACCGGACCCGCGCCTACGTGTGGGGGCACGCCATCGTCGGCATGGTGCAGACCGCCGGGGACTGGTGGCTCGACCACGCCGAGGAGGTGCCGCGCGAGGCCGTCGTGGACGGGCTCGTCGACCTGGTCCTCGGCGGGCTGCCGGCCGCCGCGTCCGGCGTGCGCGGCCCCGGGGAGGCGGACGGCCCGGCCGTCCGCTGAGGAGACGGCCGGGCCACCGGCGTTCCCGGGCTACCGCAGGAGGTGCCAGTAGCCGCGGGTGAGGCCGGGCTCCCCCGCTCTCCGCAGGCATCGGGGGAGCCGGCGGGGGCCGGTGCCGGCGCGCCAATGGCTAGGAAAGTAACCTAAGAGATTGGCGTGCCCCGGCGCCTGATCCGGCCACCGGCGAAGCCGCAGGCAGCGCCGGTGGCCTGCTCCGGTCAGGCCGCGGGCCTTGACGGGCCGCGCCCCGGCGTGATCGCGCGGGCGCCCTCGGGCGGGCGGGTCAGCGCAGGCCGAACTCCCAGTTGCGGCCCTCGCCGTACTCCTTGAGGATGCGCCGGGCGGTCGTCGTCACGTGCACCTCGTCCGGGCCGTCGAAGATCCGGCCGGCGCGGGCGTGCCGGTACATGTGGCCGAGCGGCGTGTCGTCGGTCAGCCCCTCCGCGCCGTGCACCTGGATCGCCCGGTCGATGACGTTGTGCAGCATCCGCGCCGCCACCACCTTGATCGCGCCGATCTCCACCCGCGCCTGGTCCCCGGAGTCGATCTTGTGCGCGGCCTGCAGGGTGAGCAGCCGGGACGCCTGGATCTCGGCGTAGGAGTCGAACACGTGCTGCTGGAGGAGCTGCTTCTTGTGCAGCGGCTCGCCGAACGCCGTCCGGTCGTGCATCCGCGCGCACATGAGGTCGAACGCGCGCTGCGCCTGGCCGAGGAAGCGCATGCAGTGGAAGATGCGGCCGGGGCCGAGCCGCTCCTGCGCGATGACGAACCCGTGCCCGCGCGGCCCGAGCAGGTTCGACTCGGGGACGCGCACCTCGTCGTACAGCACCTCGCAGTGCGCGCCGTCCAGGCCGAGGACGGGGGTCTCGCGGACGATCGTGTACCCGGGCGTGTCCGTCGGCACGAGGATCATGCTGAACGACAGGTACGGCGAGGTGCCCTCCGGTTCCGTCCGGCACATGACCGTGGTGTAGGCGGCCCTGCTGGCGAGGGTGGTGAACCACTTGCGGCCCCGGATCACCCACTCGCCGTCCTCCAGCGTCGCGGCCGTGGTGAGCTGCGTCGGGTCGGAGCTGGAGACGCCCGGCTCCGTCATCGCGAAGCTCGGGTTGATCTCGGCCTTGACGAGCGGTTCGAGGAACCGCTCGCGCTGCGCGCCGCTGGCGTGCTTGTGCAGCATCAGCGAGTCCTGCAGCGTGTAGGTGCCGAGCGCGAGCTGGCCGTACTCGCTGCGCCCCTGGACCTCGTTGACGTAGACGTAGTCGAGGAAGGGGAGCCCGCCGCCGCCCAGCTCCTTCGGATGCCCGAGCGCCCACAGGCCCTCCGCCTTGGCCTCCCGCTGCAGCCCGGCGAGCAGCTCGTCCGCCTCGCCGCCCCCCGCGCGCAGCACCGGCTCGGCGGGCTCGACGCGCTCGGTCATGAAGGCGTGGACGGCGTCGCGCAGCGGGCGGACGGACGCGGGCACTTCGAAGCTCATGATCCCTCCCAGGTCACCAGAATCGCATTCTGTCGCGGACCGGGGACGGGTGCGCAAGGGCCGCCGGGCGGAAATCCGCGCGGGGCGGCCCGCGGCGGGCGCTCGGGGGAGCGCCGCCGCGGGCCGCCGGGTGCGGATCGGTCCGCCGGGCGGGGTCAGGTCGCGGCGCTGAGGTCCAGCTCCTTGACCTTCGCGTCGCCCTCGTCGGCGAAGTAGTCGTCCGCGCGGGTCGCGTCCGCGCCGTCCGCCAGCTTCGCCGCCCGGCAGACGACCGTGCCGATGGCCGCGACCGCGACGTTGACGGCCAGCGCCAGGATGCCGGCGTAGATCGTCATCTTCGTGTCGAAGCCGAGGTCGCTCAGCGAGTACGCCGAGCCGCCGAAGTGCTCCTTGCCCTTCGCCGGGTTCGGGATCTGGTACAGCATCCACAGGCCCGCGATCATGCCGCCGGCCCAGCCGGCGATGAGCGCGCCGCGGTGGAACCAGCGCGTCATCAGGCCGAGCCCCACCGACGGGAGCGTCTGCAGGATGATGACGCCGCCGATGAGCTGCAGGTCGATGGAGAACTGCGGGTCCAGCGCCAGGATGCACGCCACCGCGCCGGCCTTGACGATCAGCGAGACGAGCTTGCTGACCGTCGCCTCCTGCTTCTCGGTGGCGTCCCGGTTCAGGTACTCCTTGTAGATGTTGCGGGTGAACAGGTTCGCCGCCGCGATCGACATGATCGCCGCCGGGACGAGCGCGCCGATGCCGACGGCCGCGAACGCCACCCCGGCGAACCAGTCCGGGAACATGTGGTCGAACAGCACCGGGACGGCGGTGTTGGCGTCCGGCTTGCCGTCGGTGACGATCGGCTTCACGCCCGCCGCGATCGCCATGTAGCCGAGCAGCGCGATCAGGCCGAGCACGAAGCTGTAGGCGGGCAGCGCCGCCATGTTCCGCTTGATCACGTTGCGGTTCCGGCTGGCCAGCACGCCGGTGACGCTGTGCGGGTAGAGGAACAGCGCCATCGCCGAGCCGAGCGCGAGCATCGCGTAGTTCAGCTGGCCGCTGCCGGCGATCGTGATGCCGTCGCCGGGCGCGGGCGTCGCGTCGAACTTGGCCTTCGCCGAGTCGAAGATGTCGCCCCAGCCGCCGAGCTTGGCCGGGATGTACAGCACCGCGACGATGATGACCAGGTAGATCAGCACGTCCTTGACGAACGCGATCAGCGCCGGTGCGCGCAGCCCGGACTGGTAGGTGTAGGCCGCGAGGATCACGAACGCGATGATGAGCGGCCAGTGGCCGTTCACGCCCATCGCCTTCAGCACGGCCTCGATGCCGACGAGCTGCAGCGCGATGTAGGGCATCGTGGCGACGATGCCGGTGATCGCCACCAGCAGCGCCAGCGTCGGCGAGCCGAACCGGGCCCGGACGAAGTCGGCCGGCGTCACGAAGCCGTGCACGTGCGACACCGACCAGAGCCGGATGAGGAACAGGAACACCAGCGGGTACACGATGATCGTGTACGGGACGGCGAAGAAGCCCGCCGCGCCCGCCCCGAACACCAGCGCCGGGACGGCCACGAACGTGTAGGCGGTGTAGAGGTCGCCGCCGACGAGGAACCAGGTGATCCAGCTGCCGAAGCTGCGGCCGCCGAGGCCCCACTCGTCCAGGCTGTGCATGGTGTCGGGGCGCCGCCACCGGGCGGCGACGAAGCCCATCCCGCTGACCAGCAGGAAGAGCACGGTGAATACGACGATTTCGGTGATGTGGTCGCTCGCCATCGCTCAGCCTCGATTCTTGGTCATCTGGTAGACGACGAACGTGCAGACGACGCCGAGCGGGATGAAGGAGAGCTGGATCCAGTAGAAGGCGGGGAAGCCGGCCAGCCGCGGCGAGTCGCTGTTGAACAGGAACGTCAGCAGCGGGACCACGATGGGGACGAGCAGCAGCCAGTACCAGGCGCTCCGGTCGGAGCGTGCGGCGGGCGGCGGTTCCGTCGAGGCCGGTTCCTTCGGGTTGTCGGGAGTCAAGGGGGAGTCCTCCTCGTCGTGCGTCGCGCACGGCTCCGCGTCCGGATCGCGAAACGGGGACCGTGCCCGGTCAAGCAGCCGGGTGAGACTACACGCCCGACGATCACGGCGTGATCTCGGTCACGGCACGACTCGGGTGGATCGTTCCAGGCGGCGAGGAGCAGGTCAGGGCCAGGCTGGGACGCCGGGGGACGGTCAGACGGTCCGGTCGGCGGCGGTCTTCGGCTCGTGCCGGACGTCGGTCGGCAGGTTCAGCTCCCGCGTCCACGCCGCGAACTCGACCAGGATGCCGTCCGGGTCCTTGAAGTAGATGGAGCGGACGAACACGCCCTCGTGGTTCTCCGGCGCGACGCCGAACTCGCTGTCGTCGTGGTTGAGCAGGACGCCGACGTCGATGCCCTTGGCGATCAGGCGGTCGCGGTACTCCTCGATGCGCTCGGGCGGCACGTCGAAGGCGATGTGGTTCATCGAGCCGACGGCCGACAGCAGCTCGCCCCGGTCGGGCAGGTTCTTCGGCGCCGACACCCCGGGGACCGGGCCGGGCGCGTCCGGGAACCAGAAGAACGCGAGCGCGTTGCCCCCGCCGCAGTCGAAGAAGAAGTGCTGGCCCCAGCCCATCGGCAGCTCGATGGTCTTGATCAGCGGCATGCCGAGCACGCCCTCGTAGAAGTCCACCGTCCGCTTCATGTCGCTGCAGACGAGCGCCAGGTGGTTGACCCCGCGCAGTTCGAACTCGGTGTTCTTCCTGGTCATGGCCGCCGCTCCGGTGATGTAAGCAGTCCCTTGCGCCGGGGTCCATGGTAGCCTCGCCGCATGCGAACCGCAGCCGCCCGGTGGTGGTGGCGCCGCTGAGGCGGCGCCGGTTCGTGCATGCTCTAGACCAGGCGACCGCCCTCACCGGCGGTCGTTCTTCCATGCGCGCCGCCCGGCCGAGGGCCCGACACGAGGGGCCACCGCGGTGGAGACCGTCTCACAGCAGCCGCTGACCAGCGAGTTCGTCACGGCCGGGGGGGTACGGGTGACCCGTACCGCCGTGCCGGTCGACCCCGAGCGCAAGTCCGGCGTGCTGAACGCCCTCGTCGCCGCCGTGGGCGAGCGGCGCGGCGGCGTGCTCAGCTCCGGCATGGAGTATCCGGGCCGCTACAGCCGCTGGCACATGGCCTACGTCGACCCCTGCCTGGAGATCGTCGCGCGCGGCCGCGCGGTCGCCGTGCGCGCCCTCAACGACCGCGGCCGGGTCGTGCTGCCCGCCGTCGCCGCCGTCCTGCGGGACGCCGGCGAGGTCCGGGCGGACGAGGCGGACCGGTTCGAGGTGTTCGTTCCGCCGGGGGAGGAGTTCTTCGCGGAGGAGGAGCGCAGCCGCCAGCCGACCGTCTTCACCGCCCTGCGCGCCGTCGTCGGCCTGTTCGGCTGCGACGACCCGCACCTCGGCCTGTACGGGGCGTTCGGCTACGACCTGTCGCTGCAGTTCGAGCCGCTGCGGACCCGGCTGGAGCGGCCGGCCGACCAGCGCGACCTCGTGCTGCACCTCGCCGACGAGATGGTCGTCGTGGACCGCAAGCGCGAGACCTCCCACCGCATCTCCTACGACTTCGAGATCGGCTCGCCCGGCGGGCGGGACGCTCCGCGCAGCACGGCGGGGCTGCCGCGGCGGACCGAGCCGACGCCCGCCCCGGCGCCGCCGGCCGAGCTGCCGCCGCAGCCGGTCCCGGGCGCGTACGCGCGGATGGTGCGGGACGCCAAGGAGAAGTTCGTCCGCGGCGACCTGTTCGAGGTCACGCCCGGCCACGCGATGTACGGGCGGTGCGACTCGCCCGCCGCGTTCTTCGAGCGGCTGCGCGAGACCAACCCGGCCCCGTACGAGTTCATGTTCAACCTGGGCGACGGCGAGTACCTGGTCGGCGCGTCGCCGGAGATGTTCGTCCGGGTCACCGGCGACCGCGTGGAGACCTGCCCGATCGCCGGGACGATCAGGCGCGGCGCGGACGCGCTGGAGGACGCCGAGCAGATCCGCACGATCCTGTCGTCCGCCAAGGACGAGTCCGAGCTGACCATGTGCACCGACGTCGACCGCAACGACAAGTCGCGGATCTGCGTGCCGGGCAGCGTGCGGGTCCTCGGCCGCCGGCAGATCGAGATCTACTCCCGGCTGATCCACACCGTCGACCACATCGAGGGCCGGCTCCGCCCCGGCTTCGACGCGCTCGACGCGTTCCTCACCCACATGTGGGCGGTCACCGTCACCGGCGCGCCGAAGACGTGGGCGATGCAGTTCATCGAGGACCACGAGGACTCGCCGCGCCGCTGGTACGGCGGTGCGGTCGGCTGCATCGGCTTCGACGGGTCGATGAACACCGGCCTGACGCTGCGGACCGCGCAGATCCGCGACGGCGTGGCGACCGTGCGGGCGGGGGCGACGCTGCTCTACGACTCCGACCCCGACGAGGAGGAGCGCGAGACGCACCTCAAGGCCAGCGCCCTGCTCGGCGCGCTCGCCGCGTCCCAGCGCGGCGCGGGCGGGACCGAGCCCGCGCAGGCGCCGCGGGCGCCGCGGCCGGGGGAGGGCCTCAAGGTGCTGCTCGTCGACCATGAGGACTCGTTCGTCAACACGCTCGCCGACTACTTCCGGCAGCACGGCGCGAGCGTGGTCACGCTGCGGCACGGGTTCCCGGCGCGGATGCTGGACGAGCACGCCCCCGACCTGGTGGTGCTGTCGCCCGGACCGGGCCGTCCGGACGACTTCGGCACCCGCGCGCTGCTGGACGCCCTCGCCGAACGGGACCTCCCCGTGTTCGGCGTGTGCCTCGGCCTGCAGGCGATGGTGGAGCACGCGGGCGGCGAGCTGGCGCTGCTGCCCGAGCCGTCGCACGGCAAGCCGGGCCGGGTGAAGGTCACGGGCGGCGGGCTGTTCGAGGGGCTCCCGGACGAGTTCACCGCGGCGCGCTACCACTCGCTGCACGCGACGCCGGACCGGGTGAAGGGCTTCCAGGTGACCGCGCTGACCGGCGACGTCGTGATGGCCATCGAGGCCCCGGAGCGGCGGCGCTGGGCCGTCCAGTTCCACCCGGAGTCGATCCTCACCGCGGCGGGCGGCGCCGGGCGCCGGATCGTCGCCAACGTGCTCCGGCTGAGCCGTCCGCGTGCCTGAGCCATTCCGGACGCCGAGCGGTCCTACTTCCGAAGCACGAGGAGCGGGTGCGCGGAACCGGCCCTGAGACCGATGCCCCGGCCCCGGCCGGGGCGGAAGACTTGGTCCCGGCCACACCGCGCCGTGGCAATCGCGACGCGGTGACCGCCGTTATCCCAGGCGGGGAAGGAGCACCGTCTCCTTCCCCGCCCATAACGGAGATTTCGGTCACCCGTAACATCATTCCGGTTTCTTGGCATCCTGCGGGGGGACGCCGGGGGCCATGATGACAATCCTGTGGCTCATCGCGGTGATCCTGGTGATCGCCGGCATCTACGTCATTCTCGCCCGGCGCGATCTCCTCTGGGGCATCGTCCTCATCGTCGTCGGACTCCTCGTCGGCCCCGGCGGGGTGAGCATCTTCACCTGACCCGACCCCACCAACCCCCGAGAACGCGGCGGGGACGGAAACCCTGACGTGAACTGTCAGGTTTCGGTGCCAGCATCGTCCCCATGAGCCGTGCACTGACAGGAAAGACCGCACTGGTCGCGGGCGGCACACGCGGCGCGGGCCGCGGCATCGCCGCCGAGCTCGGCGCCGCGGGCGCGACCGTGTACGTGACGGGACGGTCCACCCGGTCGCAGCGATCGGAGATGGGCCGTCCCGAGACCATCGAGGAGACCGCCGAGCTGGTGACGGCGGCGGGCGGCGAGGGCATCGCCGTCCGGGTCGACCACCTGGACCCCGGCCAGGTCGCCGCGCTCGTGCGCCGCATCGACGCCGAACGCGGCCGGCTGGACGTCCTCGTCAACGACATCTGGGGCTCCGACCACCTCTTCCAGTTCGGGAAGCGGCTGTGGGAGCAGTCCCTGGAGGACGGCCTGCGCATGTTCCGGCTGGCCCTCGACACCCACGCGATCACCAGCCACTGCGCGCTGCCGCTGCTGATCCGCGAGCCGGGCGGGCTCGTCGTCGAGATGACCGACGGCACCGCCGAGTACAACGCGAAGTACCGCCGGGAGTGCGGCTACTTCTTCGACATCGTCAAGAACGCCGTGATACGGATGGCGCTCGCCCAGGCCGAGGAGATCGCGCCGTACGGGGCGGCCGCCGTCGCGCTGACGCCGGGATGGCTGCGCTCGGAGGCGATGCTGGAGCACTTCGGCGTCACCGAGGCCGACTGGCGGGACGGGGCCGCCAAGGATCCGCACTTCGCCATGGCCGAGTCGCCCGCCTTCGTCGGCCGCGCCGTCGCGGCGCTCGCCGCCGACCCGGACCGGGCCCGCTGGAACGGGCGCTCCCTGTCCAGCGGCGGGCTCGCCCAGGTCTACGGCTTCACCGACACCGACGGCAGCCGCCCCGACATGTGGCGCTACCTGGCGGAGGTCGTGCACGCGGACCGCCCGGCCGACACCACCGGGTACCGGTAGCGGCCCGCCCGCGGTGGGTGGCGGCTCAGCCGGGCCGCCGGTAGAGCTCCGCCATGCGGGCGGCGCTGTCCGCCATCCGCGCGCGCAGCTCGGGCGGGGCGAGGACCTCGGCCTCCGCGCCGAGCCGCAGCAGCTCCGACGCCGCGACGGGCACCGACTCGATCGGCAGCGTCGTCACCACCCAGCCGCGCTCGTCGGGCTCCCCGGCGTCCGCGGCCGCCCGGCGGGCCGCGTGCGGCTCGACCGCGTACCGCAGCAGCCGCATCCCGGCGGGGGAGAGCCGCACCGTCGCCTCCTCGCGCAGCATCGAGCGGACGAACGCCGCCGCCTCCGCGCGCCAGTGCGCGGCGAGGTCGAACGCCTCGTCCCGGTCGAAGACCCCGCCGTCCGGCCGGACGGCGGCGACGCGGTCCGCGCGGTAGGTGCGGAAGCTGCCGGAGACCCGCGCGACCAGGTACCAGACGCCGTTCTTCAGGACGAGCGCGTACGGCTCGGCCGTGCGCACGACCTCGGCGTCCCCGCGGCGGTAGCGCAGCTCGACGGTCTCGTCCTGCCACACCGCGCGGGCCAGCTCGCGCAGCAGCGGCGGCGGCCCGGCCTCGCCGAACCAGCCCGGCGCGTCCAGCAGGAACCGCTGGCTCGCCCGCGCGGGCGCGTCCCGCAGCGCGGCGGGCAGCGCGGCGAGGACCTTCAGCTCCGCGGACGCCAGCGCCCCGGCGCGCCCCATGTCCCCGGCCGGGCCCGGCAGCCCGGACAGGAACAGCGCCTCGGCCTCCTCGCGGGTGAGGCCGGTCAGCCGCGTCCGGTAGCCGCCGACCAGGCGGTACCCGCCGCCGCGGCCCTGGTCCGCGTAGACCGGGACGCCGGCCGCCGACAGCGCCTCCATGTCCCGGTACACGGTGCGCTCCGAGACCTCCAGCTCGCGGGCCAGCTCGCCCGCCGTCATCGCCTCCCGCGACTGCAGGAGGAGCACCATGGAGATCAGCCGGGCCGCGCGCATGGACCCATCCTGCCGCCCGTTCCTGACGTTTTCACGTTAGATTCGGCGTCTTTGCCTGTCATGACGGGCGCGGCGGCTGTTAGCTTCGCGGGCGTGCCTACCGAAACCACATCCATCCACGCGTTCATCGACGCCCTCCCGAAGGTCGAGCTGCACGTCCACCTCGTCGGCTCCGCCTCCGTCCCCACCGTGCTCGAGCTTGCCCGCCGCCACCCGGACGGGCCCGTCCCCGTGGACGAGCGCGAGCTGCGCGCCTTCTACGAGTTCCGCGACTTCCCCCACTTCGCCGAGGTGTACGAGGCGGTGTCCAGCCTCGTCCGGACCCCGGAGGACGTCGGCACGCTCGTGTTCGGCGTCGCCCGCGACCTCGCCGCGCAGAACGTCCGGTACGTCGAGCTGACCGTCACCCCGTACACCCACCAGCGGGCCGGGATGCCGATGCCGGCGATCACCGAGGCCCTCGACCACGCCGTGCGCGAGGCCCGCGACCGGCTCGGCATCCGCGTCGCCTACATCTTCGACATCCCCGGCGAGTTCGGCGCCGAGGGCGCGCGCGGCACCATCGACCACGCGCTCTCCCACCCGCCCGAGGCGCTCGTCGGGTTCGGGATCGGCGGCATCGAGCAGATGCGCCCGCCGCACCGGGACGCGTTCCGCGACGCGTTCGCCGCCGCCCGCGCCGCCGGGCTGCGCAGCCTCCCGCACGCCGGCGAGATGACCGGGCCGGAGACGATCTGGGAGGCCGTCGAGGGCCTCCGCGCGGAGCGGATCGGGCACGGCATCAGCTGCCTGGAGGACCCGCGCCTCGTCGCGCACCTGCGCGAGACGCAGCTGCCCCTGGAGGTGTGCCCGACGTCCAACGTGTGCACCGGGCAGGTCCCCGGCCTGTCCGCCCACCCCATGCCGCGGATGCTGGAGGAGGGGCTGTTCGTCACGCTGAACAGCGACGACCCGCCGATGTTCAGCACGACGCTGACCGGCGAGTACCGCGTCGCCGCCGAGGTGTTCGGGCTCGGCCGCGAGGACCTCGCGGCGCTGGCCCGCAACGCCGTGGTCGCCTCGTCCCTGGACGAGCGGGACCGCAAGGCGATCATCGGCGACATCGACGCCCTGCTCTAGCCCCAGGCCATCCGGCGCCACGGGCTGTCCGGGTCCTCGGCGAGGATGCGGTGGCCGGCGAGGGAGCGCTCGTACCACTCGCCGAACTCCCCCTCGTCGAACCGCAGCATCCGGCCGAGGACGTACCCGGCGGAGAACGCCCCCCACGACGTGTACACC
>NZ_JBIQHY010000133.1:0-18428 GCF_044508335.1 Actinomadura sp. | reverse complement strand
CTGACCCCGGCGCGGAGCAAGGCCCTGGAGGAGCACTCCTCCAGGGCCTTTCCGCTGCGTGCGGGCGGCCGAACACGGCCCAGACCGTCCGCGCGCGCCGGGTGAAGCGCTCCAGCACCGCCATCGTGACCCAGCCCAGCCCAGCACGTGCGAGCATCGGAGGCATGGGGAACACGCCGGCCGCACCGGACACCGGCGTCCTCCGCCGGATGAGGATCGCGCGGGACGCCATGGACCGCGAGTGGGCCGAGCCGCTCGACGTGGCCGCCGTCGCCGCGCGCGCCGGCTACTCGCGCTACCACTTCGTCCGGCTGTTCAGCGAGGTCTACGGGGAGACGCCCGGCGCCTACCTCGCCCGGCGCCGCATCGAGCGCGCCCAGGACCTGCTGCGCACCGCGAACCTGACCGTCACCGAGATCTGCCTGCTGGTCGGGTTCACGAGCCTCGGCACGTTCTGCACCCGGTTCAAGGAGCAGACCGGGATGACGCCGACCGAGTTCCGCCGGCGGGCGCGCACCCCCGGCGCGTCCGCGATCCCGGGCTGCTTCGTGCTGCTCTGGGCGGGCGGCTTCCGCAAGGACTGAGCAACTTTCGAGAAGGCCGCCCGGCCGTCCCCGGCCTAGCGTGAACCCGTCACCGCCGTTCGCGAAGGAGGCACCGGCATGATCACGAAACTGGGGCTGGCCACCGTCTGGGTCCTCGACCAGGACTCGGCCAAGGCGTTCTTCACCGAGAAGCTCGGCCTGGAGGTCCGCGACGACATGACGCTCGGCGAGGGCGGCATGCGCTGGCTCACCGTCGGCGCCAAGGACCAGCCCGACCTCAGCCTCGCCCTCATGGTGCCCGGCCCGCCCAGCATGGACCCCGGCTCCGCCGCGCACATGAGGGCGCTCATCGCCAAGGGCGTCCTCGGCGCCGGGGCGTTCAACACCGACGACTGCCAGGCCGAGTACGAGCGGCTCTCCGCCGCCGGGGTCGAGTTCGTCCAGAAGCCGGAGCGCCGCCCCTACGGCGTCGAGGCCGTCTTCCGCGACGACTCCGGCTGCTGGTACAGCCTCACCGAGCCCTTCGGCGAACTCGACGAGTCCGCCCCCTGGAGCGGCTGCGCGAGCTGAACGCCGAGGCGGTCAGTCCTTCAGCGCGGCGCCGAGTTCGCGGAGGACGTCCACGAGGCGCTCCACGTCGGCCTTCGTCGTCCGCCAGTTGAGCGGCGCGGGGCGGAACACCGTCATGCCCCGGTAGGTGCTCGTGCCGGCGTAGACGCGGCCGTCCGCGAGGAGCGCCTCGCCGAGGCGCGCGTTGAGGTCGTTCAGGCGCTCCTCGGGGACGCCGTCCGGGCGGTACCGGAAGCACACGATGCACAGCTGGACGGGCGCGAGCAGCTCCAGGTCGGGCGCCGCGTCCACGAGCCGGCCGAGATGGGCGGCGACGTCGAGGTGGCGCTCCACCATCGCGCGGTGGCCCTCCCGGCCGTAGGCGCGCAGGGTCGCCCAGATCGGCAGCGCCCGCGCCCGCCGGGACGACTCCGGGCCGAGCATGTTGTAGTTGATCCGCTCGTCGTCGGCGTCCGGCAGGTACGCGGCGCCCCACGACCCGAACGCGCGGCTCAGCCACGTCCGGTCCCGGACGAACGAGAACCCGCTCTCGTACGGGACGTTCAGCCACTTGTGGCCGTCCGACGTCACCGAGTCGGCCCGCTCCACGCCGCGCGCGAGGTGCGCGGTGCGCGGGCTCAGCGCGGCGAACAGGCCGAAGGCGCCGTCCACGTGCAGCCAGGCGCCGTGCCGCTCGGCCAGGTCCGCGAGGTCGGCGATCGGGTCGCTGTCCCCGGTGTTGACCTCGCCGAGGTTCGCGACGACGACCGCCCGGCCGCCGGCCCGGGCCAGCGCCGCGTCCATCGCCGCCAGGTCGACGCGGCCGGCGTCGTCGCGGGCGAACGTGCGCAGCGTGTCGCGGCCGCAGCCCAGGATCTGCAGCGCCTTGCGGGTGCTGACGTGCACCAGCCCGCTGCTGAACACCGGCATCGCCGGCAGCCCGGCCAGGCCGCGCGAGGTGGCGTCCACCCCGTACTTGTCCGCCCACCAGTACCGCGCGCACGCCAGCCCCGCCACGTGCGCGAGCGTCGCGCTCGGCGTCAGCACCCCGCCGAACGACTCCGGCAGCCCGAACAGCTCCTTCAGCCAGCGCAGCACCACCGTCTCCGCCCGCGTCGCGAGCGGGGACGCCGTCCACAACCCGGCCACCTGGTCCAGCAGCGAGGCCGTCCAGTCGCCCGCCATCGCCGCCGGCGTCGACCCGCCCACCACGAAGTGGAAGAACCGCGGCCCGGTCGAGTGCGTCGCCGCCCCCGTCCCGATTCGGACCAGCCGCTCGACCGCGGCCACCGCGCCGTCCCCGGTCTCCGGCAGCGGGCCGTCCAGCTCGTCCAGGAGCGCGTCCGCCGCCGCGTCGTGGACGGGCCGGTCCCGCAGGCCCGCCAGATACGGCTCGGCCTCCCGCGCCACCACGGCGAGCGGCTCACCGGCCCTGTCATGTTCGTCAAGCGGATCACTCATGGCGCACAGCAGACCACACGGAGGGCCCCGGGGGAAACGGCCGCCGGCCTGCGACCCGCCCCTTGTGGTCTTGGGGCCGGTCGGCTACGGTCCCGCAAGGGTTCGCGCCCGGCGCCCCGGACGGCACCGTCCCGGCACGGCGGCGCGGCACCGCGCTCCCGCACCCCGCAGCGCGGGACATCAGGGGCTCGGCCACCCACCGCTGGGGTGGCCGGGCCCACCGCGCACCGGTCCCCGGACGTCCGCTACAAGACCGGCCGGATCCGGCCGCCCCACCGTGGCGCCATGAGAGTCCTCAACGCCGCCGGCCTGGCCCGCGCCGAGCAGTTCCTGCGGCTCAACGGCCGCGCCATCGACCGGCGCCGGTTCGCGCTCCACTTCCGCGGCGGACGGGGTCACAGCAGGTTCCCGACGGGCTCGCCCGCCAGGTCCCGCACCTCGTGCGCGAAATGGGCCTGGTCGGCGTAGCCCGCCGCGCACGCCGCGTCCGCCCGCGTCTCGCCCGCCCGGACCAGCGCCAGCGCCCGCTGGAACCGCAGCACCCGCTGCAGCGTCTTCGGCCCGTACCCGAACGCGGCGAGCGAGCGGCGGCGCAGCTGGCGCTCGCCGACGCCCAGGCCGTCCGCCACGTCCCGCACCGAGCCGCGCGCCAGCCCCGCGACCACCGCAGGGACCAGCGGATCGGGCGGGCCCATCCGCTCCCGCACCGCCGCGACCAGCGCGGCGAGCCGGTCGCCGGCTCCCGCCACGGCCTCCGCCAGCCGGTCGGCGTCCGCGCCCCACAGGTCCCGCAGGGGGAGGCGCCCGTCGCGGATCGCGTCCGCCGGGACGCCGAGCGCCGGCGGCGCCGTGCCCGGCCGGAACCGCACCGCCGCCACGGCGTCGCCCGGCCGCATCGCCGCGGGGACCGGCCCGGTGTCCGGCCCCGCCACGAGGATCCCGGCCTCCGACCAGATCACGTCCACGCAGCCGTCCGGCACCACGCGCTGGACGTAGGGCTCGGCGTCGCGCGGCACCTCCGCCGTCCACGCGCAGGCCAGCCCGGGCGCCCCGTACTCGCGGTAGACCCGCCGTGCCGGAGCCGCCGTCCGGGCGGGGAGCGGGGGCCGGTGGGCGGTCGGGCTCATCACTCCTGCATACCACCCGACTAAGCGGGCAAGGGGCCTGAAAATCGACTAAAGCGGGAGAAGTCATGGCCAACGATCTTCAGGGCAGGACCATCGCGTTCCTCTGCGCGCCGGAGGGCACCGAGCAGGTGGAGCTCACCGAGCCCTGGGCGGCCGTCGAGGAGGCCGGCGGGACCCCGCGGCTCGTCTCCACCCAGTCCGGCCGGCTCCAGGCGTTCGACCACCTCGACAGGGCCGGCACCTTCCCCATCGACACCACCGTCGACGTCTCCGACCACACCGAGTTCGACGGCCTCCTCCTGCCGGGCGGCGTCGCCAACCCCGACTTCCTGCGCACCGATCCCGGCGCGGTCGCGTTCGCCAGGTCGTTCTTCGAGGCCGGCAAGCCCGTCGCGGTCATCTGCCACGGGCCGTGGACGCTCGTGGAGGCGGACGTCGTCCGGGGCCGCACCCTGACGTCCTGGCCCAGCCTCCAGACCGATCTGCGCAATGCGGGCGCCACATGGGTGGACGAAGAGGTACAGGTCTGCGAGGACGGGCCCAACGTCCTCGTCAGCAGCCGCAAGCCGGACGACCTCAAGGCGTTCTGCCGGGCCGCGGTGGAGGCGTTCGCGCGCTGACGGGCCACATGTGGTCTAGACCTCTGACCTAGACCATTCGGTGAACCGGGGGCGACCATATCCTGCATGAATATCCGTACCGGCAAGTAACTAAGTACGGTTGTGCACGTGACCCGTCGAGCGAAGATTGTCAGCACCATCGGTCCCGCCTGCTCCAGCACCGAGCAGATCAACGCCCTCGTCGAAGCCGGCATCGACGTCGCCCGCCTCAACATGAGCCACGGCGACCATGCCGTCCACGAGGAGGTCTACCACCGGATCAGGGCGGCGGCCGACGCCACCGGGCGCGGCGTCGGCATCCTCGCGGACCTGCAGGGCCCCAAGATCCGCATCGGGCGCTTCCCCGACGGGCCCGTGCGCCTCACGCTCGGCGACGAGTTCACCATCACCACCGAGGACGTCCCCGGCACCCGGCGGGAGGTGTCCACCACCTACCAGGGGCTGCCGGGCGACGTCAGCCCCGGCGACACCGTCCTCATCGACGACGGCCGCGTCGCGCTCAAGGTCGTCGACGTCGACGGGACCCGCGTCCGCACCACGGTCACCGTCGGCGGGATGGTCTCCGACAACAAGGGCCTGAACCTTCCCGGCGTCCCCGTCAGCGTCCCCGCCCTCACCGAGAAGGACGAGGCCGACCTGCGCTGGGCGCTGCGCCTCGGCGTCGACCTCGTCGCCCTCTCCTTCGTGCGGACGCCCGCCGACGCCGACATCTGCTACCAGATCATGGAGGAGGAGGGCGTCCGCGTCCCCCTCATCGGCAAGATCGAGAAGCCGCAGGCCGTCGAGCGCCTCCCCGAGATCGTCGCCGCCTTCGACGGCATCATGGTCGCCCGCGGCGACCTCGGCGTCGAGCTCCCGCTCGAACAGGTGCCGATCGTGCAGAAGCGCGCCATCGAGCTGTGCCGCGAGAAGGCCCGCCCGGTCATCGTGGCCACCCAGATGCTGGAGTCCATGATCTCCTCGCCGCGCCCCACCCGGGCGGAGACCTCCGACGTCGCCAACGCGGTGTTCGAGGGCGCCGACGCCGTCATGCTCTCCGGCGAGACGAGCGTCGGCCAGTACCCCGTCGAGTCCGTGCTCACCATGAGCCGCATCGTGCAGACCGCCGAGCAGGCGGCCCTGCACGCCACCCACACCCTGGAGCGGATGCCCGAGACGGTCGGCGGCGCCATCGCCCGCGCCGCCGCCGAGGTCGGCGCCATCGTGGGCGCCGAGGCCCTCGCCGCCTTCACCATGTCGGGCGAGACGGCCCGCCGCCTCTCCCGCTACCGCTCGCCGATCCCGCTGCTGGCCTTCACGTCCGTCCCCGCCGTCCGCGGCCGCCTCGCCCACGTCTGGGGCGTCGAGACCTTCATCGTCCCCCAGGTCGACCACACCGACGCCATGTTCGGCCAGGTCGAGCAGTCCCTCCTCGAACTCGGCCGCGTCCAGAAGGGCGACAAGGTCGTCGTCGTCGCCGGCTCGCCTCCCGGGACCCCCGGCTCCACCAACGCGCTCCGCGTGCACAGCATCGGCGACGCGATAGCCATCCAGCACTGACGGCCATCCGGGCACCGACGGCAACCCGCCCCGCCGGGCACCGCGCACCGCACCCCGCGCGGTGCCCGGCTTTTTCCGCGCCGGCCTTCTCCCGCGCGCTCCCCGCCGCGCTCTTGCCCAACGCGCAGGTATCACCGCCCGATCTCATTTCCACTTCGCTCCGGAAACCCGGGCAACCCGCGGCCGCGAAGCGTCTCTCACATCGTGAGCCGCCGCCGGGCTTGCGGGGACGCGTCGGCGGCGCCGGGCCGCCGGCGGGCGGAGCGGATGCCCGCCGGGAGCGCGGCGGGGACGGGCGGCCGTCGCCGGGCGGGGCCGGGGAAGGCCGTTCGGTGGTGCCGGGAGCGGGACTCGAACCCGCACGCCCTTGCGGACAAATTCTTTTGAGGAATTCGCGTCTGCCTATTCCGCCATCCCGGCATGTTTATCCGGACATGTAACATATTGTCCGGTTCGTCGCCCCTGTCCGGGGCGGCTGCGGACCAGGGTAGCGGGTTTCGGTAGGGTCGTGCTCGTGGAGAGTGCTCGGCGCGTTGTGATCGCGGAAGACGAGGCCCTGATCCGGCTGGACCTGAAGGAGATGCTCCAGGAGGACGGCTACGAGGTCGTCGGGGAGGCCGGGGACGGCGAGGCCGCCGTGCGGCTGGCCCGCGAGCTGAAGCCGGACCTGGTGATCCTCGACGTCAAGATGCCGGTGCTGGACGGCATCTCGGCGGCCGAGCGGATCTCCGCGGAGCGGATCGCGCCGGTGGTGATCCTCACCGCGTTCTCCCAGCGCGAGCTCGTCCAGCGGGCGACGGAGGCCGGGGCGATGGCCTACCTCGTCAAGCCGTTCTCCAAGACCGACCTGGCGCCGGCCATCGAGATGGCCGTCAGCCGGTACACCGAGCTGCGGGCGCTGGAGGCGGAGGTCGCCGGGCTGCAGGAGCGGCTGGAGACCCGCAAGGTGGTCGACCGCGCGAAGGGGCTGCTGCAGCAGGCGCACGGCTGGTCCGAGCCCGAGGCGTTCCGCTGGATCCAGAAGACCTCGATGGACCGCAGGCTCACGATGCGCGCCGTCGCCGAGGCGGTCGTCGCGGGCGCGACCGGCGGCCGGGACGAGCCCGCCGCGGGCTGAGGGCCCCACTACCGCTTTCTGGCGAGTTGTCAAGGGCCAACCGCGGGCACCGGCGTGCCCAATCTCCGTCACCCTCTGTAATCATCCCAGGCAAGTGCGGGTATCGGATGGGCACGGAGGAGTAACGAACGAGTAACCCTTCGATCCGGGGGTCCTGTTCTGGGGTGGGTCGACGGTGTACGACATAGCTGATCCCCGACTGCCCGTTTTCCGGTCCCCGGTTCTCGGTGTCGGGGCATGTCTCGTACCCGATCCCCTCCCGGATCCGGATGGAAAGGTTGGGCACCTTGCGGCGCAACATGATGAGGATCACCGGCGCGGTGGCGGTGAGCGCGGCGCTCGCGCTCAGCGCCGTGGCCTGCGGTGGCGACGATAGTGAGTCCGGTGGCAGCGACAACGAGGTCACGATCGGGTTCATGGGCGACCTGACCGGTGAGAACTCGGGCCTGGTGATCCCGCCCAAGCAGGGCGCGCAGCTGGCCATCGAGCAGTACAACGCCACGAACCCCAAGGTCAAGATCAACTTCAAGACCTACGACAGCCAGGGCAAGCCGGAGCAGGCGACCTCGCTGGCGCTCGGCGCGGTCAAGAACGACAAGATCGCCGGCCTGATCGGCCCGGCGTTCTCGGGCGAGTCGCAGAGCGTCGGCCCGATCCTGGAAGAGGCCAAGATCCCGAGCGTCTCGCCGTCGGCGACGAACATCACGCTCGGCGAGAAGGGCTGGAAGTACTGGCACCGCGTGGTCGCCGACGACGCGGCGCAGAGCGCCGGCGTCGCCGACTTCGTGATGAACTCGGGCGCCAAGAAGGTCTTCCTGGTCTCCGACAACCAGGACTACGGCAAGGGCCTCGCGGACGCCATCGAGAAGGCCGTCAAGGCCAAGGGCGCCCAGACCCAGAACGACGCGGTCGACGACAAGGGCACCGACTACTCCTCGACGGTCAACAAGATCAACGAGTTCAAGCCCGACTTCGTGTACTTCGGCGGCTACTACGCGGTCGCCGGCCGGCTGTTCAAGCAGCTGCGCGAGGGCGGCTACAAGGGCAAGATGATGTCCGGCGACGGCTCGCTCGCCACCGGCCTGATCGAGGGCACCGGCGAGAAGAACGCGCAGGGCACGCTGATCAGCTGCGGCTGCCTCATCGACCCGACCGGTAAGACCAACCCGAAGGCCAAGAAGTTCGCCGACGACTACAAGGCGAAGTTCGGCTCGGACGTCGCGATCTACTCGACCGAGGGCTACGACGCGGCCACCGCGTTCGTCGAGGCCGTCAAGGCCGGCAAGACCAAGCCCGAGGAGATCAACGAGTTCCTCAAGACGGTCGACGTCCAGGGCGTCGGCAAGCAGATCAAGTTCGCCGAGAACGGCGAGCTCGCCACCCTGGACATCTACATCTACGAGGTGGAGGGCAACAAGCTTCCGCTGCTCGGCAAGGCAAGCGAGGCTAAGGTCTCCTAGGCGCGCCACCAGCGCCCCTGACGAGATCCCCTGATGGCGCGGGAGCGGGAGCGCTACAGCGCTCCCGCTCCTTCTCTGATTAAGGCGACCCCAAGGTGCTCGACGACTTCATCAATCAATTCTGGCCGTCGACCATCGACGGTCTGGCGCTCGGCGCGATCTACGCGCTGCTGGCGCTGGGCTACACGATGGTCTACGGCGTGCTGAGACTGATCAACTTCGCACACGCCGACATCTTCATGGTCGGCACGTTCGCGGCCCTGTGGACCGTGCGCACGCTGGGCGTCGGCACGGTCGGCGGCATCGCGCTCGTGGGGGTGGTGGCGCTGTCCGCGGTGGTGGCCGGCCTCATCACCGCGGGAAGCGCCATGCTGCTCGAAGTGACGGCGTACCGACCGCTCCGGAAACGGGGGGCGTCCAGGCTGGCGGCGCTGATCTCGGCCATCGGGGCGTCGATCTTCATCCAGCAGCTGTTCGCGACGGTGGTCGTGTACCGGGTGTTCGGCACCTCCAAGGAGGGCGGGCGGCTGCCCGTCGACGAGCACTTCAAGCAGCTCACGAACGTGGTGGACGTCGGGCCGATCCAGATCAGCAACGACAAGGTGATCATCTTCGTCGGCGCGGTGCTGATGATGATCGCGCTCGATCAGTTCGTGAACCGGACGAAGCTCGGCCGCGGCATCCGCTCGACCGCGCAGGACCCGGAGACGGCCGTGCTGATGGGCGTCAACATCGACCGGGTCGTGTCGGTGACGTTCGTGGTCGGCGGCGTGATGGCGGGCGTCGCGGCGGCGCTGTACTTCCTGCGCTTCGAGCAGACGAACTACTTCGTCGGGTTCCTGCTCGGCATCAAGGCGTTCACGGCGGCGGTCCTCGGCGGCATCGGCAACATCCGCGGCGCCCTGGCCGGCGGTTTCGTCCTCGGGCTGCTCGAGATGTACGGTTCGAGCCTGTTCGGTTCGCAGTGGCGCGACGTCGTCGCGTTCACCGTGCTGATCCTGGTCCTGATGTTCCGTCCCACCGGCATCCTCGGTGAGTCCCTCCAGCAGGCGCGCGCATGAACCTCACAAAGACGATCAACGGCAAGGCGGGGAAGCGGGGCGCCGCCCTCTCCCTCGATCCGCTGCGGAACTGGTGGGCGGGCGCCCCCGGGTGGCAGCGCTGGGCCGTGTACATCCTGCTCATCATCGGCGGCGTCTTCCTGCCGAGCGAGGCGATCGGCAGCTTCATGGCGCCGAGCGGGGCCAGCTGGCCGTCGATGCTCAGCGACCAGATCGCCATCTACGTGCTGCTGGCCCTGGGCCTGAACGTCGTGGTCGGCATGGCCGGCCTCCTGGACCTCGGCTACGTCGCGTTCTACGCGGTCGGCGGCTACACCATCGCGATCTTCGCGGTGCGGTACCACTGGAGCTTCTGGGAGACGCTCGTCCTCGCGATCCTGTTCTCGGCGCTGGCGGGCGTGATCCTCGGGGCGCCGACGCTGCGGCTCCGCGGCGACTACCTGGCGATCGTGACGCTCGGCTTCGGTGAGATCGTCAAGCGGACCGCGAACAACAGCTCGTTCGTGAACGGCCCGCGCGGTGTGCAGGGCATCCCGCACCCGCCGTCGCTGTCGGAGTTCGAGATCTTCGGCGTGCAGCCGCTGAAGTACGGGCTGCTGGACTCGCGGCCGTACTACTACATGCTGCTGGCGTTCATCATCATCGCGATCATCTTCGTCCGGCGGCTGGACGCCTCGCGCGTCGGCCGCGCGTGGGCGTCGATCCGCGAGGACGAGGACGCGGCCGAGCTGATGGGCGTGCCGACGTTCCGGTTCAAGCTGGCGGCGTTCGCGATCGGCGCGGCGATCGGCGGCAGCGGCGGCGTCGTGTTCGCCGCGAAGCAGACGTCGATCCTGCCGGCGAACTTCGAGTTCATCGTGTCGGCGCTGATCCTGGCGGCGGTCGTGCTGGGCGGCTCGGGGAACATCCCGGGCGCGATGCTGGGCGCGTTCGTGGTGGCGTGGCTGCCCGAGCGGTTCCGGTTCCTGGACGAGTACCGCATGCTGATCTTCGGCGGCGCGCTCGTGCTGATGATGATCTTCCGTCCGGAGGGTCTGTGGCCGTCGCGGCGGCGCAAGGCCGAGCTGGCGGAGGGCGGCGGAGGCATGGGCAGCATGGGCGCCGAGGTCGCCGGGCCGGGTCAGTCCGAGACCGCGGAGGTGGGCAAGTGAGCGGGGCGGACGAGCGCAAGCCGGTCCTGGAGCTGCGCGACGTCGTGATGCGGTTCGGCGGCGTCGTGGCGCTGAACAAGGTGCAGATCACCATCCGCGAGGGGGAGATCTTCGCCCTGATCGGGCCGAACGGCGCCGGGAAGACGACGGTGTTCAACGTGACCACCGGCGTCTACAAGCCGAGCGAGGGCCAGGTCGTCTTCGACGGCAAGCGCATCGACGGCAAGAAGCGCTTCGTCGTGACGAAGCTGGGCATCGCCCGGACGTTCCAGAACGTGCGGCTGTTCCACAACATGACCGCGCTGGAGAACGTCCTGGTGGGCGCGGACGCGCACCACCGCACGGGCCTCGCCGGCGCGGCGCTCGGGCTGCCCTGGTTCCACCGCGAGGAGCGGCAGGGCCGGGAGCTGGCCCGCGAGCTGCTGGAGCTGGTGGGGATCCCGCACCGGGCCGAGGAGGCGGCGAAGAACCTGCCGTACGGCGACCAGCGCCGGCTGGAGATCGCCCGGGCGCTGGCCACCAGGCCGAAGCTGCTGCTGCTGGACGAGCCGGCGGCGGGCATGAACCCGGCGGAGAAGGCGGCGCTGCAGGACCTGATCCGCAAGATCCGCGACACCGGGGTGACCGTCCTGCTCATCGAGCACGACATGAGCCTGGTGATGGGGATCAGCGACCGGGTCGCGGTGCTGGACTTCGGGCAGAAGATCGCCGACGGCCTGCCGGCCGAGGTGCAGAACGATCCGCGGGTGATCGAGGCGTATCTGGGGGCTCCGGCCGATGCTTCTTGAGATCGACGACATTCACGTCCACTACGGAAAGATCGCGGCGCTCAAGGGCATCTCGGTGTCCGTGGACGAGGGCGAGATCGTCACGCTGATCGGCGCGAACGGCGCCGGGAAGACGACGACGCTGAAGACCATCTCGGGCCTGCGGAACCTGACGTCCGGCAAGATCACCTTCGACGGCCGGGACATCAGCCGGATGCCGGGCCACAAGCGGGTGTCGGCCGGGATCGGGCAGGCGCCGGAAGGGCGCGGCATCTTCCCCGGCATGACCGTGGAGGAGAACCTCCTCATGGGCGCGTACGCCCGCACGGACGACGCGTCCAAGGAGCTGGCGGAGGCCTACGAGCTGTTCCCGCGGCTGGCCGAGCGCAAGTCGCAGGCGGGCGGCACCATGTCCGGCGGCGAGCAGCAGATGCTCGCGATCGGGCGGGCGCTGATGGCCAAGCCGAAGGTGCTGCTGCTGGACGAGCCGTCCATGGGCCTCGCGCCGATGCTGGTGCAGCAGATCTTCTCGATCATCGAGGAGATCAACCGGCGCGGCACCACGGTGCTGCTGGTGGAGCAGAACGCCCAGCAGGCGCTGCAGATCGCGCACCGCGCCTACGTCCTGGAGACGGGGCGCGTGGTGAAGACGGCGCCGGCGCGCGACCTGCTCGACGACCCGCAGGTGCGCGCCGCGTACCTCGGCGGCGAGTCGGGCGACGACCTGGGCGGAGCGGCCGTGCCGGACGCGGCGGCGGCCGAGTCCCCGGACGGCGCCGGGGAGGCCGAGTAGAGGAGGCCGAGCTGCGGAGGCCGGGCGGCGGCCTCCGCGGCACGGTGCGCGCGCCCGCCGGGCCCGGTCCGTCCGGGCCCGGCGGGCGCCGCCGTGTCCGGGCCGGTGCGTTCAGGGCCGGTGCGTTCAGGGGAGCGCGATCTCGGCGGGGGCCGGGTCGCCGGTGGAGCCGACGGGCGGGGAGCCGTAGAGCCTGATCGCCTTCGTCTTCGCGCCGCGCGGTATGTCGAACCACAGGTCGAACTCGACGCGCATGAACGATCCGACGGAGAGCCGCTCGGGCTGGCGTTTGATCATGGTGGCGTTGACGTCGGGGGAGTGCGTCCGGCCGTCGGCGGTGACGAGCCGCTGCTTCCAGGTGTCGAAGACCTGGATGTCGCGGCCGGTGTTGACGGCGAGGATCCGGACGCGGGTGAAGGCGCCCTTGGCGTCCATCGCGGCGTGGGTGCCCATGACGTCGGTCATGGCGTCGCTGAAGCCGATCACGGTGAAGCGCATGTCGGCGCTCTGCCCGGTCTTGCCGTGGAGGACGGCCTCGCCCTCGCGGGCCTTCTCGGCGGGGATCGTGTAGGTGGCGGCCGCGTGGCGGCCGCCCGAGGCCGGGCCGGAGCAGCCCGCCAGTGCGAGCGCCGCGGCGAGGGCGACGGCGACGGCCGGGACGGCGGACAGGACGGTGGACGGACGGGTGCGCGTGTCACGGTGGCGCATGATCCGGAACGTACGGCCGATCGGCGACGGGATGAACCGGCCGATTTCGTTTCGCAACCCAACTGCAACCGGTGACGGACCTACGCCGGTGTCGAGCGGCCCTGCGGCGGTGCGGGCGGCGGACCGCCCCCGGACATGCGTTGACCCGGGATCACCTTTGGGGCCGTACGAGCCTTCCCCGGGCGCGTACGTTGTCTACTCGGTGATCCCGGGCCGTTCCCGCCCACGCTACAGACCCCCGGGCGCGCATCGCAAAGAAAGCGCGCATCGCGGCCCGCGGGCGCCGGCGGTCAGGCGCCGGACGGGGCGTCCCGCAGCATGCAGGTGAGCCGGGCGGTGCAGACCCGCCGGTCCCGGTCGTCGGTGATGACGATGTCGTAGGTGGCGAGGGTGCGCCCGCCGTGCGCGCGGGTCGCCACGCCCGTGACGTACCCCTCGGTCGCCGACCGGTGGTGGGTGGCGTTGATCTCGATGCCGACGGCGATCCGCCCCGGGCCGGCGTGCATCGCCGAGCCGGCGGAGCCGAGGGTCTCGGCGAGGACGCAGGACGCGCCGCCGTGCAGCAGCCCGTACGGCTGGGTGTTGCCCTTGACCGGCATGCGGCCCACGACGCGCTCGGCCGAGACCTCCAGGTACTCCACGCCCATGGCCTTGGCCAGGTCGCCGTGCCCGTCGAAGTCCCCGCCGGAGCTGAGCTTCGCGGCCACATCCTGCGGGGACATCCCGCTGGTGTCAGTCACTTACGCCTCCACACAACTGTCGTACGCGCAGACTAGAGTCCTGGTGTGGCGACGACACCAGCGACCCCTGACAAGCGTGACCGGCTCCTCCTGCTCGACGGGCACTCCCTGGCCTACCGGGCGTTCTTCGCGCTGCCGGTGGAGAACTTCTCCACCACCGACGGGCAGCCGACCAACGCCGTGTACGGCTTCACCTCGATGCTCATCAACGTGCTGCGCGACGAGCAGCCGTCCCACATCGCGGTGGCGTTCGACCGGTCGGAGCCGACGTTCCGGCACGAGCAGTACGTGGAGTACAAGGCGGGGCGGCAGAAGACCCCCGACGAGTTCCGCAGCCAGGTCAGCCTGATCTTCGAGGTGCTGGACGCGCTGCGCATCCCGCGGCTGTCGGTCGCCGGGTACGAGGCCGACGACATCATCGCCACGCTGTCCGTCCAGGCCACCGAGGCGGGCATGGAGACCCTGATCGTCACCGGCGACCGGGACGCGTTCCAGCTCGTCAACGAGCACGTCACCATCCTGTACCCGGTGCGCGGCGTGTCCGAGCTCGCCCGGATGGACCCGGCCGCCGTCGAGGCCAAGTACGGCGTCCCGCCCGAGCGGTACCGCGAGCTGGCCGCGCTGGTCGGGGAGAGCAGCGACAACCTGCCGGGCGTGCCCGGCGTCGGCCCGAAGACCGCCGCGAAGTGGCTCGCCAAGTACGGCGACCTCGACGCCCTCGTCGCCCGCGTCGACGAGATCAAGGGCAAGGCCGGCGGCAGCCTGCGCGAGCACCTCGCCGGCGTGCTGCGCAACCACCAGATCAACAAGCTCGACACCGAGGTCCCCCTGGATCTGGCGCCGCCGCAGCTGACCATGGGCCAGTGGGACCGCGAGGAGATCCACACCCTGTTCGACTCGCTGCAGTTCCGCGTCCTGCGCGAGCGCCTGTACGCGTCGCTGTCGGCGGCCGAGCCGGAGGCCGACGAGGGCTTCGAGGTCGAGCTCGACGCCCTCGAACCCGGCGCGCTCGGCACCTGGCTGGAGGCGAACGCCGGCGAGCGGCTCGGCATCGCCGTCACCGGCACGTGGGGGCGCGGCACCGGCGAGATCACCGCGCTGGCCCTCGCGTCCAAGAAGGGGCCGGCCGTCCACCTCGACCCGGCCGAGCTGATCGAGGACGACGAGCGCGCCCTCGCCGCCTACCTCGCCGACCCGGCGCGCCCCAAGGCGATCCACGAGGCCAAGGGCCCGATGCTGGCGTTCGCCGCGCGCGGCATGCGGCTGGAGGGCGTCACCAGCGACACCGCGCTCGCCGCCTACCTCGCGCTCCCCGGGCAGCGGACGTTCGACCTCGCCGACCTCGTCCTGCGCTACCTGCACCGCGAGCTGCGCAGCGAGGCCGAGGACTCGGGCCAGCTCACCCTGGACGGCTCCGGCGAGGAGGAGGCGGCCGAGGCCCTCGCGGTCCGGGCGCGCGCCGTCACCGAGCTGGCCGACGTCCTCGACCAGGACCTGGAGAAGCGCGGCGCCACCCGCCTCCTGCACGAGGTGGAGCTGCCGCTCGTCGGCGTCCTGGCGGACATGGAGCGCGCGGGCATCGCCGTGGACGCCGACCACCTGGCGCACCTGTCGGCGTCCCTGGGCGGCCAGGTCAAGGAGCAGGAGCAGCTGGCCCACAACGCCGTCGGCCACGACTTCAACCTCGGGTCGCCCAAGCAGGTCCAGCAGGTCCTGTTCGACGAGCTGAACCTCCCCAAGACCAAGCGCACCAAGACCGGCTACACGACCGACTCCGAGGCGCTGACGACCCTCCTGGAGAAGGACGGACACCCCGTCCTGGAGCACATCCTGCGCTGGCGCGAGGTCGCCAAGCTCAAGAGCATCGTCGACTCGCTCATCCCGATGCTCGACGACGCCGGCCGCATCCACACCACGTTCAACCAGATGATCGCCGCGACCGGCCGGCTCTCCTCGACCGACCCGAACCTGCAGAACATCCCGATCCGCACCGCCGAGGGGCGGCAGATCCGGGAGGCGTTCGTCGTCGGCGAGGGCTACGAGTCCCTGCTCACCGCCGACTACTCGCAGATCGAGCTGCGCATCATGGCGCACCTCTCCGAGGACGAGGCGCTCCTGGAGGCGTTCGGCTCCGGCGCCGACTTCCACACCATCACCGCGTCCCGCGTCTTCGGCCTGCCGCCCGAGCAGATCGACTCCGAGCTCCGCGCCCGCATCAAGGCGATGAACTACGGGCTCGCCTACGGCCTGTCCGCCTACGGCCTCTCCCAGCAGCTGCGCATCTCCCCGGACGAGGCGCGCGGCCTCATGGAGGAGTACTTCGAGCAGTTCGGCGGCGTCCGCGACTACCTGCGCGACGTCGTCGCCAAGGCCCGCCAGGACGGCTACACCCAGACCATCCTCGGCCGCCGCCGCTACCTGCCCGACCTGAACTCCGACAACCGGCAGCGCCGCGAGATGGCCGAGCGCATGGCCCTCAACGCCCCCATCCAGGGCTCCGCAGCCGACATCATCAAGGTCGCCAGCCTCAACGTCGACCGGGCCCTCCGCGAGGCCGGCCTCACGTCCCGCATGCTCCTCCAGGTCCACGACGAGCTCGTCTTCGAAGTGGCCCCCGGCGAACTCGACACCCTGAAGACGCTGGTCAGGACCGAGATGGCCGGCGCCTACGAGCTGCGCGCCCCGCTGAGCGTCTCCATGGGCACCGGCCGAACCTGGCAGGAAGCAGCGCACTAGCCGCCCCCGCCCCGCAGAGCCGACCCGCCCTTCAGAGCCGACGGACACGGAGCGGCGGCAACTCCGTCATGCCCCGGTGGCTCGCTGCGGCTTGCGAGGTGCGGGCGAGGGCGTTCTATGGCGCGGTAAGGGGCGGGTCCGAGGCGGGTCTCGGCCGCTGCCTTGTTGTCATAAGAACGGCAATGCACATTTGGGCGGATGCGGGACGGGCCGGGGGTGGTGCGTGGGGATCTTGCGGGTACGGCGGTAGGTGTCCTAGATGTCCGGGGGGTCGTACGCTGTCCCCCTGGTCCTGTTCGGGTCTACCGGCGGGGGTATCGTGCCTCTCCTTCACAAGATCGCTGGAGTTGTGATCGTCTGCGCCGTGGTCCTCGGGCTGACGCTGCCGGGCGAGCGGCGCGGGCGGGACGGGGGGAGCTCGGCCGAGCGGGCCGGGGCCGCGTCCCGGGCGGCCCCCGGGGCGGCGCCCGCGGCGCAGGCCGCGAAGGCGGGCGCGACGCCCGCGGCCTCGGCATCGGGGACGGCGTCGCCGTCCGCGTCGGCGTCCGCGCCGATCCCCGCGGCGGCGCCCGCGGCGGTCGCGGCCAAGGCGAACGAGCTGGGCCAGGTGCCGGTGCTGATGTACCACCGGATCCTGAAGAAGCCCGAGCTGTCGCTGGACCGCTCGACCAAGGAGCTGTACGACGAGCTGACGCGGCTCGCGAAGGACGGCTACTACCCGATCACGGCGGCCGAGTTCACCGGCGGCCGGTTCGCCGTCCCGGCGGGCAGGCACCCGGTGGTGCTCACGTTCGACGACAGCACGCCGGGGCACTTCGCCCTCGACGCGCAGGGAAACCCGAAGCCCGACACCGCCGTGGCGATCATCGAGCAGGTCGCGCGGGAGAACCCGGGGTTCCGGCCGGTGGCCACGTTCTACTTGAACAAGGACCTGTTCGGGATGGACGACGTGCAGGCCGCGGCCGGGCTGAAGTGGCTGCAGCAGCACGGGTTCGAGATCGGCAACCACACGATGACGCACCCGAGCCTGGCCGGCATGTCCGAAAAGGGGGTGCGCAAGGAGATCGGCGGCATGGAGGACGAGATCGTCCAGCTCACCGGGACGCACACCACCACGTTCGCCTACCCGTTCGGGTCCGTGCCGAAGAAGGCCGCGTGGGCGGAGAAGGACGGCGGCCGGTACTCCTTCCAGGGGATGTTCCTCGCCGGCTGGCGTCCGGCGCTGTCGCCGTTCGACGACGACTTCGACCGGTGGAAGATCGACCGGATCCGCTCCGAGGGTAAGATCAAGGAGAACGACTGCAAGAAGTACTGCTCGACCGCGTGGCTCGACTATCTGGACAAGCACCCGGATGAGCGGTACACATCTGACGGGGACCCGAACACCGTCACGTTTCCGAAGGCCGCCGAAGACCGGCTCGCCAAGGAGTACCGGGACCGTGCGCGGACTTACTGATCATCGCCGCCCCGGGCGGATTGACCCCGCGAGATCGGTCCCATATCCTGATCGCTGCGCTGTGGGCCTGCGCGCGCTTCGGACGGAGCAGGCTCGCGCTCGGTCAGGTCGGCGACAACGGTTCGGTTCACTGACGCGGCACGACCCGCGTCCCATTCCGGTCTTCGGCAGGGCGGATAAAGGCCCTCCGCGCACAACCCATACGACTTCCATGTCCGTACCGGAGCCAGCCGACACATGACGAGCAGCACCGAGGCCACCTCGACCACCCCGCAGGTAGCGGTCAACGACATCGGGTCGCAGGAAGCCTTCCTTGCGGCGATCGACGAGACCATCAAGTACTTCAACGACGGCGACATTGTCGAGGGCACTGTCGTCAAGGTCGATCGTGACGAGGTCCTCCTCGACATCGGCTACAAGACCGAGGGCGTCATCCCCTCGCGCGAGCTCTCCATCAAGCACGACGTCGACCCCAACGAGGTCGTCACCGTCGGAGACCACGTCGAGGCCCTCGTCCTCCAGAAGGAGGACAAGGAAGGCCGTCTGATCCTGTCCAAGAAGCGCGCCCAGTACGAGCGCGCCTGGGGCACGATCGAGA
>NZ_JBIQHY010000132.1:0-18565 GCF_044508335.1 Actinomadura sp. | reverse complement strand
CGATAACCCCCGCCGGGCGCCGGGAGGTTGTCACGCGCCCGGGATTTCTCGGGTCAGGAGCGCCCGGCCGCTGCGAGCGCCTCCGGGAGGACGGCGGCGAGCTCGCGGAACGCCTTGCCGCGGTGGCTGATGGCGTCCTTCTCGGCCGCGGACATCTCGGCCGTCGTGCGGGTCTCGCCGTCCGGGACGAAGATCGGGTCGTACCCGAAGCCGCCGGTGCCGCGCGGCTCGCGGATCACGGTGCCGCGCATGCGGCCCTCGACGGTGCGCTCGGCGCCGTCCGGGGTGACGAGGACGGCGGCGCACAGGAAGTGGGCGCCGCGCCGCTCGTCGGGGACATCGGCGAGCTGGTCGAGCAGGAGCTGCAGGTTGGCGGCGTCGCGGTCGCCGGCGGCGGCGCCGAAGCGGCCCGACCAGCGCGCCGACAGCACGCCCGGCATGCCGTTCAGCGCGTCCACGCACAGGCCGGAGTCGTCGGCGACGGCGGGCAGGCCGGTGAAGGCGGCGATCGCGCGGGCCTTCAGCAGCGCGTTGCCCGCGAAGGTCGGCTCGGTCTCGGCGACGTCGGGGGCGCCCGGGAACTCGTCCAGCCCCACGACGTCGAGGTCGCCGAGGATGCGGCGCAGCTCGGCGACCTTGCCCTGGTTGTGGGTGGCGAGGACGATCCGGGTCATTCGCCGAGCGCCTTCTTCTGCAGGAGGGTCAGCTCGGCGCAGCCGGCGGCGCCGAGGTCGAGCAGCGCGTCCAGCTCGGCGCGGTCGAACGGGGCGCCCTCGGCGGTGCCCTGCACTTCGACGAACCGGCCGTCGCCGGTGCAGACGACGTTCATGTCGGTGCCGGCGGCGGAGTCCTCCTCGTAGCAGAGGTCGAGGCGGGCCTCGCCGTTTACGACGCCGACGCTGACCGCAGACACGGAGGTGGTCAGCGGGTCGCCCTTGAGCAGCCCGCGGTCCCGCATCCAGCCCACCGCGTCCGCGAGCGCGACGTACGCGCCGGTGATCGCGGCGGTGCGGGTGCCGCCGTCGGCCTGCAGGACGTCGCAGTCGAGCTGGACGGTGTTCTCGCCGAGCGCCTTGAGGTCCAGGCACGCGCGGATCGAGCGGCCGATCAGCCGGGAGATCTCGTGGGTGCGCCCGCCGATCCGGCCCTTGACGGACTCGCGGTCGTTGCGCGTGTTGGTGGCGCGGGGCAGCATCGCGTACTCGGCGGTCACCCAGCCGAGGCCGCTGTCGCGCCGCCAGCGGGGCACCGAGTCCTGCACGGAGGCGGCGCACAGCACGCGGGTGCGGCCGAACTCGATGAGCACCGACCCTTCCGCGTGGTCGAGCCAGCCGCGCTGGATCGTGACGGGACGGAGCTGGTCTGGAGCGCGGTCATCGGGGCGGGCCATGCGGTCAACCCTAGCGGGACTCAGAGGGTGTACCGGGCGCCCACGCGGGCCAGCTCGATGTCCCCGTCGTAGCCGGCCGCCTTCGCCTCGTTCAGCGACAGCTCCCGGTCGTTCCACGGGACGAGGTGGGTGAGGACGAGCCGCCCGACCTCCGCGCGGGCCGCGTGCTCGGCGGCCTCCCGCGCGGTCAGGTGCAGCTCGGGCGGGTGCTCCGGGCCGTCCAGGAAGGACGCCTCGCAGAGGAACAGGTCGGCGCCGCGCGCCAGCTCGACCAGGTCGCCGGACGGGCCGGTGTCGCCGGAGTAGGCGACGGCCCTGCCGCCGTACTCGATGCGGAACGCGAACGCCTCGACCGGGTGAGGCATCAGCGCGGTCGTGACGCGGAAAGGGCCGATGTCGTAGGGGCCGCGGCGGAGGGTGTGGAAGTCGAACGTCTCCGTCATTCCGGGGTCGGGGTCCAGGTCGTAGGCGCGGGCCATGCGGTCGGCGGTGTCGGCGGGGCCGTGCACCGGGATCTTCGGCGCCGGTCCGCCCGGCCGGTAGGTGCGCGCGACCCAGTACCCGCACAGGTCCAGGCAGTGGTCGGCGTGCAGGTGGGAGATGCAGACGGCGTCGATCTCGTACAGCGAGCGGAACCGCTGCAGCGACCCGAGCGCCCCGTTGCCGAGATCGAGCACCAGCGCGAAGCCGTCGGCCTCGATCAGGTAGCTGGACGCCGGACTGTCCGGCCCAGGGAAACTGCCGGAGCAGCCGATCACAGTGACCCGCACGCTCGCTCCTCCTCTTAGAGTCCCCGAGGAATCAGGTGGTCAGTGCCTTGTCCGACGCGGCCCCGGCCGACGCGGGCTCCACCGAGCCGATCTCCGGCCCGAGGAAGCGCCGGCCGAGCTCGGCGAACACGGCGGGGTCTCCGGTGGCGCGGAACCGGTGCCGCGGCCGGGGCGTCGCCTCGGCGCGGGCCAGCCCCCGATCGTGCAGCACTCGGTACACGTCCTTGGCGGTCTCGTCGGCGCTTGAGACCAGTGTGACCCCGTCTCCGACGACATACGAGATGACGCCCGTCAAAAGTGGGTAGTGGGTGCAGCCGAGGATGAGCGTGTCGCAGCCCGCCTCCACGATCGGCCGCAGGTAGCCGCGGGCCGCCTCCAGCAGCTCCTCGCCCATCGTCACGCCCGCCTCGACGAACTCGACGAAGCGCGGGCAGGCGGCGCTGATCAGCTCGATGTGCGGGGCGGCGGCGAACGCGTCGTCGTAGGCGCGGCTGGTCACCGTGGCCTGCGTCGCGATCAGCCCCACCCGGCCGTTGGACGTGGCGCGGGCCGCGCGGCGGGTCGCCGGGTTGATGACCTCGACGACGGGGACGTCGTAGCGTTCCCGGGCGTCGCGCAGCATCGCCGAGCTGGCGCTGTTGCAGGCGATCACCAGCATCTTCACGCCCTCGTCCACGAGCTGGTCGAGCATTTCGAGGGCGAACGCGCGGACCTCGGCGATGGGGCGCGGGCCGTACGGCTGCCGGGCGGAGTCGCCCAGGTAGATGACCGGCTCGTTGGGGAGCTGGTCGAGGATGGCGCGGGCCACCGTGAGCCCACCGAAACCGCTGTCGAAGATCCCGATGGGAGCGTCTGGGAGGCCGTCCCCCCGGGATGGATCTGACATGGTGCACAAGGCTAAGCGACACGGCCCCGTGCGGGTGCGTCATGCGTCGGACATCACACCGTAACGCCACGGAAAACCGTCCTGGTCAACGGATGCGCAAGCGATCCGGTGGTCCGGAGGGGCGTCCGGTGATGACACGCCGAGGTTTCGGGGGCGCGGGTTCAGGAGCGGGCGCGGGGGACGCGGGCGATCTGGCGGCTCTGCGCGACGAGCCGGCCGGCGGTGTCCCACACCTCGACCTCCTCGTCGAACCAGCCGTCCGAGAGCAGCCGCCCGGTGCCGTGGACGGCGAGCCAGCCGGGCGCCGGGACGGCCCGCATGTGCCAGGTCAGCTCGACGGTCGGCGCCCAGCCCTGCGCGCCGAGGTTCAGCGCGACGGGCGGCAGCGCGTCCACGGCGAGGGCGAGGGAGTGCCCGTCGGGCGCGTAGCCGTCCCGGAGCCGGAACCAGGCGCGGATCTCCGGGCTGCCGCTCGGCTGCCCGTCGAGCCAGCCCATCGTCGTCCGGTCGAAGCGCATGTCGACCTGGTCGGCGAAGCCGGCGCCGGTGGGCGGCCGGAACTCCGTGCACTCCTCGATCGGCGGGACGGGCGCGGGCGCGGCGCCGGCGTAGGCGGGTTCGGCGGCGGCGTCGAGGGTGCCGGTGATGATCAGCGCGTCCACGACGGTCCGGTCGTGCTGGACGAGGGAGACGAGCGCCGACGCGGTCGTGCGGCCCTCCTTGCGCGGCTCGACGACCAGCAGGGCGGGGCCCGGCTTGGCGACGCGGTGGAAGCCGGCCGCGGTCGAGATCGGGTGCGCGTGCGGGGACGCGTCGACGGCGGCGCGGCCGAGGACGGCCATCAGGTAGCCGCCGTTGAGGGCCTCGGCGAACCCGTAGGCGCCGTCCAGGTCGGCCTCGTACCGGCCGTCGCCGACCCGCCGCACGGCGGTCGCCTCGCCGAACCCGCTCATCCGCACACTCCCACGTCGACCGGGCCGCGAACATCCCGCCGGCCCGATTCTAGAATCACGTTCGAAAAGACTCTACCGTGCCGTGCGGATGCCACAAAGGGCAGGTCAGCCCCGGAAGCGGGACCGCGTCACGCCCAGAGCTGGCCTTCGAGGCGGGCCTCGGCCTCCTCCAGCGTGCCGCCGTAGGCGCCGGTGGACAGGTACTTCCAGCCGCCGTCCGCGACGACGAACACGATGTCAGCGCGCTCGCCGGCCTTCACCGCCTTCTTCGCCATGCCGATCGCCGCGTGCAGCGCGCCGCCGGTCGAGATGCCGGCGAAGATGCCCTCCTGCTCCAGCAGCTCGCGGGTGCGGCGCAGCGCGTCCCCGGAGGTGACGGAGAAGCGGGTCGTCAGCACGGTGTCGTCGTACAGCTCGGGGATGAAGCCCTCGTCGATGTTGCGCAGCCCGTAGACGAGGTCGCCGTACCGGGGCTCCGCCGCGACGATCTTCACGTCCGGCACCCGCTCGCGCAGGAACCGGCCGACGCCCATCAGCGTGCCGGTGGTGCCGAGCCCGGCCACGAAGTGCGTCACCGTCGGGAGGTCCTCGAGGATCTCCGGCCCGGTCGTCTCGTAGTGCGCGAGCGCGTTGGCCTCGTTGCCGTACTGGTAGAGCATCACCCAGTCGGGGTGCTCCGCGGCCAGCCCCTTCGCCACCCGCACGGCCTCGTTCGAGCCGCCCGCCGCCGGGGACGAGATGATCTCCGCGCCCCACATCTCCAGCAGCTGGCGGCGCTCGGCGGAGGTGTTCTCCGGCATCACGCACACCATCCGGTAGCCGCGCAGCTTGGCGACCATGGCGAGGGAGATGCCGGTGTTGCCGGACGTCGGCTCCAGGATCGTGCAGCCGGGCGTCAGCAGCCCCTCCTTCTCCGCCTTCTGGATCATGTAGAAGGCGGGGCGGTCCTTCACCGAGCCGGTGGGGTTGCGGTCCTCCAGCTTGGCCCAGATGCGGACGTCCTCGCCCGGCGACAGCCGCGGGAGGCCGACCAGCGGCGTGCGGCCGAGCGAGTCCAGTAGCGAGTCGAAGCGCATTGCTCGTCCGTGCCCGGCTCAGCCGCCGGCCACGGCGGGCAGGATGGTGACGTTGTCGCCGTCGGCGACCTGCGTCTCCAGCCCGCCGAGGAAGCGCACGTCCTCGTCGTTGAGGTACACGTTGACGAACTTCCGCAGGCCCTTGTCGTCCACCAGCCGGTCGCGCAGGCCGGCGTGCCGGGAGTCCAGGTCGGTGAACAGCTCGTCCAGCGTGCCGCCCTTGCCCTCGACGGCCTTCGCGCCGTCGGTGAGGTTGCGCAGGATCGTCGGGATCCGGACCTCGATCGCCATCGCGGTGATCTCCTTCTAACGTCTTCTAACGTCGTTCGGGGCTCCCCCGCCCTCTCGCGTTGCAACCGGGCGGGCGGCGGGAAGATTCCAGGGTGTGATCAGCGCGTCAGCGACAGTCGTAGACGACCTCGGCGCGCGAGTGCCCGAACAGGAAGCTCTGCACGGGCGGCACGGCGGCGGACCCGGCACGGCGCCGTGCGGCGCCCGTCTCATGCCCGCTCGTCCACATGTCGACCAGTTTACCGGCCGCGACCATCCCGATCCGTTCCCGTTCAGTCGCCGTAGGCGTCCACGACGGTGACCTCTTCCTCGGTCACCTCACCGTCCACGATCCGGAACGACCGGAACTCGGTCTCGTCCTCCGCGCGGGTCGACACGAGCACGTAGTGGGCGTTCGGCTCGGACGCGTAGGAGATGTCCGTGCGGGACGGGTACGCCTCCGTGGCGGTGTGCGAGTGGTAGATCACCACCGGCTCCTCGTCCCGGTCGTCCATCTCCCGCCACACCTTCAGCTGCTCCTGGGAGTCGAACCGGTAGAAGGTCGGGGACCGCTCGGCGTTCTCCATGGCGACGTACCGGACGGGACGGTCCGAACCGACCGGACCGGCGATGATCCCGCACGCCTCGTCCGGGTGGTCGGCGCGCGCGTGCGCGATGATCTTGTCCACGAGGGCGCGCTCGATCGTCAGCATGGCCCCGAGCTTATGGCAACGGCTCCCAGAGCACCTGGACGAGGCTCTCCTGGAGCATCGTCAGCCAGTCGTAGACGGCGAACAGGGAGGCGCGCGGGTCGCGCGGGTCCATGGCGCTCGCCTCCTCGTACCACTCCTCGGTGACGTCGAGGCGGGTGCCGAGCGCGAGCCGGACGTCGTTCAGCGCGCGCAGCCACCCCTGCGCCTGCTCCTCGTCCAGCACGACGTCGGCGCCGTCGCCGGTCAGCGCGCCGAGCACCAGCCCCGCCGCCTCGCGCTTGCCGTCCCGCAGCCCCATCTCGGTGTAGCGGCGGAACTCCTCCGCCGCCTCGCCGTCGTCGCGGTAGGCGTCCGGGAACAGCCGCGCCAGGACGGGGTCGTCCGGCTTCTCGGCGTTCTCGGCGATGCCCAGCGCGGCGAGCTCGTCGTCCCCGCCGGGCGCCCCGCCGATCAGCGCGAGCAGCTGCTCCATGAGCGCGCGCAGCAGCGCCGCCTCGTCGGCCGCCAGCCGGACCCGGACGCCATGCCGGGTCCTCCGCACGTCGGTCATCGGCTCAGTCGTCCCGTTTCACGGTCGCCCACAGCCCGTACGAGTGCAGGATCTCCACGTCCCGTTCCATCTCCTCGCGGGTGCCGTTCGCCACGACTGCGCGGCCCTTGTGGTGGACGTCGAGCATCAGCTTCTCGGCCTTGGTCTTCGGGTACCCGAACACGGCCTGGAACACGTACGTGACGTACGACATCAGGTTGATCGGGTCGTTCCAGACGATCGCCAGCCAGGGCCGGTCGGCGCTCACGTCCTCCTCGGCATCCGGCCGTTCCAGCTCGACCGGTGCGGGCGCCGTGCTCATGGCGCTCATGACCGGGTAGCCCCCTCTCTTCGCGCACTCTCCTTCGTCCGCGAATGCTCGCGCTGTCGTTCGCCCCCCAACCCGATGCTATGCGCCACTCCCCCGCCGGGTGGGCGGGCCCGCACATTCATGGTGCCCGCAGTCGGGCTTAAGGTGCCACTTGTGGACCTTGGTGACGGCACCGCACTGCTGACCGACCAGTACGAGCTGACCATGCTGCAGGCCGCGCTGCGCAGCGGCACCGCCGGCCGCCGCGCGGTGTTCGAGGTCTTCGCGCGGAGCCTGCCGCCCGGGCGCCGCTACGGGGTCGTCGCGGGCGTCGGGCGGCTCCTGGACGCCATCGAGGCGTTCCGGTTCGAGGCCGCCGAGCTGGACTTCCTCACCTCCAACGGCATCGTGGACGAGCCCACGGCGCAGTGGCTGGAGAAGTACCGCTTCACGGGGAACGTCTGGGGCTACGCCGAAGGCGAGTGCTACTTCCCCGAGTCGCCGATCCTGGCCGTCGAGGGGACGTTCGGGGAAGCGGTCCTGCTCGAGACGCTCGTGCTGTCGATCCTCAACCACGACTGCGCGATCGCGTCGGCCGCGTCCCGGATGGTGCAGGCCGCGCAGGGCCGCCCGATCATCGAGATGGGGTCGCGGCGCACCCACGAGCGCGCCGCCGTCGCCGCCGCCCGCGCCGCCTACATCGCCGGGTTCACCACCACGTCCAACCTGGAGGCGGGCCGGCTGTACGGCGTGCCGACGGCCGGGACGAGCGCGCACTCCTTCACCCTGCTGCACGACGGCGAGCGGCACGCGTTCGAGGCGCAGCTCGCCTCGCTCGGGGACGGCACGACCCTCCTGATCGACACCTACGACGTGGAACGGGCCGTCCGCACGGCGGTCGAGCTCGCCGGGCCGTCCCTCGGCGCCGTCCGCATCGACAGCGGCGACCTCGGCGTGATGGCGCGCCGGGTCCGCGACCAGCTCGACTCCCTCGGCGCGCGCGACACGCGCATCGTGGTGACCGGCGACCTGGACGAGTTCGGCATCGCCGCCCTGGCCGCCGCCCCCGTGGACGGCTACGGGGTGGGAACGTCCCTCGTCACGGGCTCGGGCGCGCCCACCGCGTCCCTCGTCTACAAGCTGGTCGCCCGCTCGGACGGCCCCGAGGACGACGCGCCCATGCGGCCGGTCGCGAAACGCTCGGCGGGCAAGCCGAGCCGGGGCGGGCGCAAGACGGCCGTCCGCCGCGTCGACGGGCACGGCGTCGCCTACGCCGAGACGGTCTTCACCGGGGCGCCGGCGCCCGGCCCCCGCGACCGCCCCCTGCACGTCCCCCTCGTGCGGGACGGCGAGATCGTCGGACGCGAGCCGCTCGAGAAGGCCAGGGAGCGCCACGCCCGCTCGATCTCGGAGCTGCCGCCCACCGCGATCCAGCTGTCCAAGGGCGAGCCGGCCGTCCCCACCGAATTCGTCACCGGCGGCCCCCGCCCGTGACGCGGTATCCGCGCGGGCCTGGGGTACGGTCGATGGTGATCCGGCGGGGCAACCGGTACAGGGAGCGGTCATGGGCAAGAAGGCTCTGATCATCGTGGACGTGCAGAACGACTTCTGCGAGGGCGGCTCGCTGGCGGTCGGCGGCGGCGCCGACGTGGCGGCCGCCATCTCCGACTACGTGGCCGGGCACCGGTCCGACTACGCGCACATCGTCGCGACCCGCGACTTCCATCTCGACCCGGGCGACCATTTCTCCGACGAACCCGACTTCGTCGACTCGTGGCCGCCGCACTGCGTGATCGGCACGCCGGGCGCCGACTTCCATCCCAACCTGGCCCTCGCCCCCATCGAGGCGGTCTTCAGCAAGGGCCGCGAGGAGGCCGCCTACAGCGGCTTCGAGGGGGTCTCCGACGACGGGACGCCGCTCGCCGACTGGCTGGCCGCCCGCGGCGTCGACGCCGTCGACATCGTCGGCATCGCCACCGACCACTGCGTCCGCGCCACCGCCGTCGACGCCGCCCGCGCGGGCCTGCGCACGAACGTCCTGCTCGACCTCACCGCGGGCGTCAGCAAGGCGACCGTCGACCGCGCGCTCGACGAGCTGCGCGCCGAGGGCGTCACGCTGTCCGGCGCGCCGGTGGTGAACGCCTGACCATGCCGAATCCCCCCACGGTCATCCTGGTCGCCGGCGTGTCCGGCAGCGGCAAGACCACCATCGGCACCCTCCTCGCCGAGCGCCTCGGCTGGGACTACGCCGAGGCCGACTCCTTCCACTCCGAGGCCAACATCGCGAAGATGCGCTCCGGACACCCCCTCACCGACGCCGACCGCCTGCCGTGGCTCCGCTCCATCTCCGCATGGATCACCGAGCGCCTCACCACCGGCCGTCCCGGCGTCGTCACCTGCTCGGCGCTGAAGCGCAAGTACCGCGACCTGCTGGCCGGCGGCAAACCCGAGGTGGCCATGGTCCTCCTGGACGGCGACCGCGACCTCATCGCCGCCCGCATGAAGGCGCGCAAGGGCCACTTCTTCAAGGCGACGCTCCTCGACACCCAGTTCGCCGACCTGGAGCCCCCGGCCCCCGACGAGGACGTCCTTCTCGCCCCCATCACCGGCACCCCCGAGGAAACGGTCACCTACATCATCAAGGCCCTGAACCCGACCCCGGTCGCTCACTGACCCGAAAGACCCCCGCGACCGGCGGGCACCACGCCGACCGGCGCATCGGCCCGGGCACCGGTCCGCCGGGTGACCCGCCGGCTCCCCGGTCCGGCCGGGCCTGGAGAATGCTGGAATGGACGGTCAGGACGAGCCGCCGGCCGCGGCGACCCAATGGGAGTACCGCGTCAGCGTCGTGAAGCTGAACCCGGTGGGGGGCGTGCACGCGACCGCTTTGCAGGAGAAGCTCGACAAGGCCGGACGGGCGGGCTGGCAGTGCGCCGGCGTCATCGGGCCCGACCGGCAGGGCGTGTTCAGGGTGATCTTCCAGCGGCCGCGCCGGCCCGGGAGCGGCTGAGGAGCCGGGTGCCGGGGGTCAGTGGCGGGGGTCAGTGGCGGCGCTTGGCGGCCCATTCGCGGATCTTGGCGATGCGCTGCCGGATCTCCTCGGCGCTCGCCTGGGGGACGGGCG
Organism: Actinomadura sp.; assembly: GCF_044508335.1. Classification (NCBI taxonomy): domain Bacteria; kingdom Bacillati; phylum Actinomycetota; class Actinomycetes; order Streptosporangiales; family Thermomonosporaceae; genus Actinomadura; species Actinomadura sp. The sequence goes on along the minus strand of NZ_JBIQHY010000132.1, from coordinate 8,544 downwards.
GGCCGCCGCAGGAGCGGCGCAGCTCGTTGTGGATGACGCCCTGGGGCTGGCCCGTGCGGTGGTTCCAGGCGTTGACCAGGCCGTTCAGCTCGCGGCGGAGGGCGGCCAGGTCCTCGGCGGCGGTGCGGTCGGCGCGGGGGTCGCCCGTCTTGCGCTTCCGCGCGCTGGCCAGCTGGGCGGCCTGCCGCTTGCGGAGCAGGGCCGAGACCTGCTCGGGCTCCAGGAGGCCGGGGATGCCCAGGTACTCCTCCTCTTCGGCGGAGCCCGGCTGGGCGTGCGTGCCGAACTCGCCGCCGTCGTAGAGCACGCGGTCGAACGTCGCGGAGGCTTCGACCGTCTCGAAGGGAAGCTCCTCGCCCACGTCCGGGGTGTCCTGCTTGCGGTTGGCCTCGGCGAGGAGCTCGTCGTCGAGGCCGTCCTCGCGGACGGGGCGGTCGAGGACGTGGTCGCGCTCCTCCTCCATCTCTGAGGCGTGGCTCATCAGGGCGGGCACGGACGGCAGGAAGACCGACGCCGTCTCGCCCCGCTTGCGGGCGCGGACGAAGCGGCCGATGGCCTGGGCGAAGAACAGCGGCGTGCTGGTCGAGGTGGCGTACACGCCCACGCAGAGGCGCGGGATGTCGACGCCCTCGGAGACCATCCGGACCGCCACCATCCAGCGGTCGTCGGTGTCGGCGAACGCCTTGATCTTCTTGGACGCGGTCGGGTCGTCCGACAGGACGACCGTGGCGCTCTGCCCGGTGACCGCCTTCAGCATCCCGGCGTAGGCGCGGGCGGTCTCGTGGTCGGTCGCGATGACCAGGCCGCCCGCGTCCGGGATCGCGCGGCGCAGCTCGCTGAGGCGGCGGTCGGCGGCGGCCAGGACCTGCCTGATCCAGTCGCCCTTCGGGTCGAGCGCGGCGCGCCACGCCTGGGCGGTCTGGTCCTGGGTGAGCGGCTCGCCGAGGGTCGCGGTGATCTCGTCGCCCGCGCGGGTGCGCCAGCGCATCTCGCCCGCGTAGGCCAGGAAGATCACCGGGCGGACGACGCCGTCGGCGAGGGCCGGGCCGTAGCCGTAGGTGTAGTCGGCCCGGCTGCGGCGGACGCCGTCCGGGCCCTCCTCGTACTGGACGAACGGGATCGGGTTGATGTCGGTGCGGAACGGGGTGCCCGACAGCGCCAGGCGGCGGGTCGCCGGCTCGAACGCCTCGCGGACCGCGTCGCCCCACGACAGCCCGTCGCCCGCGTGGTGCACCTCGTCGAAGACGACGAGGTGCTTGCGCGACTCGGTGCGGTTGCGGTGCAGGGCGGGCCGCGCCGCGACCGTGGCGTAGGTGACGGCGACGCCGTGGAAGTCCTTGCCGATGGGGCCGTCGCTGTTCTGCCACTCCGGATCGATCCTGATGCCGACGCGGGCGGCGGACTCGGCCCACTGCCGCTTGAGGTGCTCGGTCGGGCACACGATCGTGATCGCCTGCACGATGCGCCGCTCCATCAGCTCTCGGGCGAGGCGCAGCGCGAACGTCGTCTTGCCGGCGCCGGGCGTCGCGACGGCGAGGAAGTCGCGCGGGCCCGGCCGGGAGCCGTCCGCCCCGAAGTAAGCCTCCAGCGCCTGCTGCTGCCATGCGCGCAGGGACGACGCCGTCCCCCAGGCGGCCCTTTCGGGGAACGCGGGGGGCATGCTCGATGCGGCGAAGGTGCTCACGGTCATCGAAGGCTACCGAGCCGCACCGACACTTCGTGCCCCGGCGGCCCCGGCTGTGCCCGGATCCACACGGTGGCGGCCGTGCCGCCCGGCCCGGTAGGCCGCCCACGCCGCCCGGACGCGGCGGCCCTGACCTGCGGTGAAGGCGTTCATGCAGGCGTCGTGGGCGTAGTCCATGAAGTTGTGGACCGGATCCCGGCCGCGCTGCGGGCAGGTGTCGCGCGAGTGCGGGCAGCCCTGCGCCGGCTCCGCCTCGTAGGGGGTGTCGGCCACCCCGTCGCCCGGCGGGACGCAGCCGCCCTCGAACGTGTGCAGCAGGCCCAGCCAGTGCCCGATCTCGTGGACGGCCGTGTACCCGCGGCTGAACGGCCCGTACGAGCCGCCCGGCAGGCTGCGGAAGTCGATGACGACGCCGTCCATGCGCGGGTCGCGCTTGTACCACTGCGGGAACGTGGAGAAGCCCAGGACGTCCGACCCGACGGCGGCCGTGTAGACGTTGAGCGTGCCGCGGCCGCCCTTGCGCAGCCGCTTCTTCATCGGGCGCTCGTACCGCTCCGGGGCGTGGAACCACGCCGCGTTGTCCGTGCGGTCGTAGCCGGCCAGCCGGAACCGCACCCGGGTGTCGACTCCGCCCTTCTTGCCCCCGTACGCGGCGTTCAGCGTGGAGATCTGCCACTGGACGGCCCGCTTCGGCAGCAGCCCGCTCCGCCCGCTGTGGACGACGTGGAACCGCACCGGCACGACCAGGTTCCGCGCCATCCGGCGGGAGGCGTCGAGGCGCCGCTCGTCGGACGTCCCGAACCGGTCGAGGAGCGTGCGGCGCAGGTCGGCGAGCATGCCGACGACCTGGTCGCGGCCGAGGTCGGCGCGGTCGCGCGGCCGGGCCGCGCGGGCGTTCGAGCGATGGACGCACCCGTCGTCCTCCGCGCCGGACGGGGCGGCGCGGACCCGCGTCCGCTCACCCGCCGCAGTCGGAACGGCGCACACCGTGACCATCAGTGCGCATAGTGAAACCCCGGCCAGCCGCCGCATTCATCCCCCGTATGTCAGAAGTCCGTAATCGCAGGTCCCGCGGCACCCCCCGCCGCGGGACCCGGAAGCGCGCAGCACGAAATGGCGGCGCGCCGTCCGCCGCGTGTCAGCGGCGGGTCACTCGCCGCCCTTGTCGCCCTCGCCGCCCGGCTTCATGGACTCGTAGATCTCCTTGCACTGCGGGCAGACGGGGTACTTCTTCGGATCCCGGTTGGGCACCCAGACCTTGCCGCACAGCGCGATCACCGGCGTGCCGGTCACCGCGCTCTCGGTGATCTTGGCCTTCTTCACGTAGTGGGCGAACCGCTCGTGGTCGCCGTCACCGTGCGAGAGGTCCGGCCGGACGTCCTGCTGGGTGTCGCTCTCAGGAAGGATCTTCGTGCTCACGTATTCACCTTAGTTCAGCGTGGGGTCGTCGGGGAAAGTGGAGACGAACGCCAGATCACCGCCCTGCCTGCGCAGAACGTCCTGCCACAGCCGCTCGGGGTCGGCGGCGAAGACGTCCCCGGCCTCGGCGGGCACCAGGTACCACGAGCCGTCCTCGATCTCGCCGCGCAGCTGCCCCGCCGACCAGCCCGCGTACCCGGCGAACACGCGCAGCTGCAGCAGCTCCGCGGCCAGCAGCCCGGGCGGGGCCTCCAGGTCGACGACCCCGACCCGCGCGACCTCGGCGCCGCCGTTGAGGGCCCGCCAGCCGAGCGGCTCCTCCTCGCCGGGGAGGCGGGCCAGCGCGAGCGGATGCTCCAGCGCGACGGGGCCGCCCTGGAAGACCACGGCGGGGCCGGTGGCGAGCTCGCCCCACGGCGGGAGCACACGGTCCACGGGAACTTCGGTCGGCCGGTTCAGGACGACGCCCAGCGTGCCTCCGGCGCTGTCGTGCTCGACCAGCAAGACGACGCTCCGCCTGAAGTTCGGGTCCTCCAGTTGAGGGGTCGCCACCAGCAGGAGCCCCACCCTGATGCCGTCTTCCATGGGTTCCATCATGCGTTGCGCGGACCTCCGGCGGCACGTCTCCCCGCTCGTTAGCCTGTTACGCATTCCTATCGATGGGGATATCGGCACCACAAGGTCCTGGGTTAAGAATGATCTAGGATCATCGGCCATCCGCTTGGTGCGCGCCGGGAGGACAGCGATGCAGTTGCCCAGGGTCGTCATCGCCGCCGTGTTCGTCGTGATCGCGGCGCTGCTCGCGATCCCGGCGCTGTTCAAGTCGGACGGCAAGGCCGAGCCGGCGTCGTCCTCGGCGACCACGTCCGCGAGCCCGTCCGCGCCGGCCACCGGGTCCGGGACGCCGAAGCCGCCCGCGCAGCCGGTGACCGCGAGCATCGGCTCGGTCTCCTGCCCCGACCGCACCGTCCACGTCAGGATCCGCAACACCGGGACCCGGACCGAGGACTTCTCCATCGAGCGGGACGACGGCGGCTCCGCGATCCCCGGCAAGATCCCCCCGAACAACACCCGGACGGTCCCGGTCGAGCTGCGCGAGGACCGCCGCACCGAGCTCTCCGTCACCTGGGCGAACAAGGAGATCGTGGCCAAGACGGTGCGGGCGAACTGCAAGAAGGCGGGCGCCGGGGCGCCGACGGAGACGCCGCCCGGCAACCTGCCGCACACCGGCCCCGACACCGTCCTGTGGGCGCGCGCCGCGACCGGCGCCGCCATCCTGCTCACCGGCGCGATCATCTTCTGGTACGGCGGCATCTGGCCCCGCCGCCGCGAGAAGATGTTCGCGGGCAAGGAATCCGACTAGGCGCCCCCGGCAGGGCGACCCCCGGGGGTCACGCCTCCGTGCGGGGGCGACCGCCGGCGGCCTCGCGGACGGCGCCGGCGACGCGGCTCGCCACGTCCGGGTGGAAGACGCTCGGGATGATGTAGTTCGGGCCGATCTCCTCCGGCGTGACGACCCCGGCCAGCGCCGCGGCCGCGGCCGCCAGCATGTCGAGCGTGACGACGTCGGCCTGCGCGTCCAGCAGGCCGCGGAAGACGCCGGGGAACGCCAGCACGTTGTTGATCTGGTTGGGGTAGTCGCTGCGGCCGGTCGCGACGACGGCGGCGTGCTCGCGGGCCTCGTCCGGGTCGACCTCGGGCTCGGGGTTGGCGAGCGCGAACACGATCGCGCCGTCGTTCATCGTCGCGATGTCGTCGCCGTTCAGGATGCCGGGAGCGGAGACGCCGATGAACACGTCGGCGTCCTTGACCGCGCCGCGCAGGTCGCTCGTGTAGCCGGACGCGTTGGTGTGCTCGGCGATCCAGCGCAGCGAGTCGTCGAGGTCGTCGCGGCCCTTGTGGACGGCGCCGCGGTAGTCGCACACGACGAGGTCGCGGGCGCCCGCGTGGATCAGCAGCTTGAGGATGGCGCTGCCGGCGGCGCCCGCGCCCGCCATCGTGATGCGGACCGAGCCGATGTCCTTGCCGACGACGCGCAGCGCGTTGGTCAGCGCGGCCAGCACGCAGATCGCCGTGCCGTGCTGGTCGTCGTGGAAGACCGGGATGTCGAGCAGTTCGCGCAGCCGCCGCTCGACCTCGAAGCAGCGCGGCGCGGAGATGTCCTCCAGGTTGATGCCGCCGAACGCGGGCGCGAGGATCTGCACCGTCCGGACGATCTCGTCGGTGTCCTGGGTGTCGAGGCAGATCGGCCACGCGTCGATCCCGGCGAACCGTTTGAACAGCGCCGCCTTGCCCTCCATGACGGGCAGCGCCGCCTCCGGGCCGATGTTGCCGAGGCCGAGCACCGCCGACCCGTCGGTGACGACGGCGACGCTGTTGCGCTTTATGGTCAGCCGGCGGACGTCCTCGGGGTTGCGCGCGATGGCGAGGGAGACGCGGGCGACGCCCGGCGTGTAGGCCATCGACAGCTCGTCGCGGTTGCGCAGCGGCACCTTCGACTGCATCTCGATCTTGCCGCCGAGGTGCATCAGGAAGGTCCGGTCGCTGACCTTGTGGATCTTGACGGACTCGATGCCCTCCAGCGCCCCGGCGATCGCCTCGGCGTGCTGGGTGTCGCGGGTCGCGATCGTCACGTCGATGCGCAGCGTCTCGTGGCCGGCGGTGTTGACGTCGAGCGCGGTGACGATGCCGCCGGCGTTCTCGACCACGTGGGTGATCTGGCTGACGGCCTTGCCGCCGGCCGGGACCTCCAGCCGGACGGTGATGGAGTACGACACGCTCGGCACGCTCGCCACGACGACTGCTCCCTTGTTGCTCCGGGTTGTTCTCGTCCCGCGCGCGCCGCCCGTGGACCGGCACGGTGCGTCCGGGGGCCGCGGCCCGGGTGCGGTCCCCGCGACTCAGAAAGCCCGCGCCTGTGCGGCGGTCGTTCGACCGCCGCGGGCGCGGGCGGCCTCATGACGTCGGTCACGAGGTTGCGGAGCCGCGGATCGGCGGGGGCGGCCGCGTGTCAGTGCTGCATCGCGTCAGTGCTGCATGCGGACCGTCCGGGCACGGTCATCGCTCCGAGCATACGCGCAACACCGCGGCCGGGTGCCCTGATCGCCCCGGCTCGTTCGCCTTCCGCCGGCGCGGGGCCGGCGGAAGGCCGGGGGCCGCCCGGAGGGTCGGGGCGACCGGGGCGACCGGGGCGCGACGCGGAACCGCGCCGGTCGAGCCGGGCGGGCCGGAACAGGGCGGGTCAGAACAGGGCGGGTCAGAACAGGGCGGACTGCAGGCCGCGGCGGGCCTTGCCGACGCGCGGGTCGTCCGGCGGCAGCAGCTCGAACAGCGACAGCAGGTGTTTGCGCGCCGCGTCGCGGTCGTCGCCCGCGCTGCCGCGCACCGCGGCCAGCAGCCGGTCGAACGCCTCCTCGATGCGGCCGGACACCATCTCCACGTCGGACGCGCTGATCTGCGCCTGGACGTCGCCGGGCTTGTCGGCGGCCTCCTGGAGGACGCTCTCGGCGTCCAGCGAGCCGACGCGCATGCTCAGCTCGACGAGCGCGAGGCCCTGCTTGGCCTGGCCGTCCCGCGGGTTGTCGGCGAGGAGGCGCTCGAACGCGGCCTTGGCGGCGGGCAGGTCGCCGCGCTGCAGCGCGGCCTCCGCCTCGGCGTGCGCCGGGTTCGCGGCGGGCCCGGCGTCGCCGGCGGCCTGCTCGCCCTCGGGCGCCTCCGGCAGGATGCCCTCCTTGCGCAGCGCCTCGAAGAGCTGGTCGATGGCCTGCCGGACCTGCGGCTCGGGCGCGGCGCCGTTCAGGAACGGCAGCAGCTGGCCGGCGACGACCGCCGCGACGAACGGGATGCCGCGCACGCCCATCTGCTGCATGTACGCGGCGAGCTGCGGGTTCGCGTCGATGTCGACCTTCGCGAGCACCCACTTGCCGGCCGCCTCGGCGGCGAGCTTCTCCAGGATGGGGCCGAGCTGCTTGCACGGCCCGCACCACTCCGCCCAGAAGTCCACGAGGACGGGCACGGACTGCGACCGCTCCACGACCTCGGTGTTGAAGGTCTGGTCGGTGACGTCGACGACGTACTGGCCGGCGGCGCCCCCCGCGCCCGCCGGCGCGCCGCCGCCCTGGGCGCGGCGTTCCTGCTGCTTCCTTGTGGCCGCCTGGCGCGCCCCCAGGTCGATGGCCCCGTGCAACGAAAAGTCCCGAGAAGGCATGGGTCCATCCTGCCCCATGACCGCACCGGGCCGTGCGCCCGTCCGCTCCCAGCGGAGCGCGCCGCCGGCGCCGGACGTCCGACACATCCCTGTTCGGTATGCAAACGGGGAATTGTCGACCATTATCGAATTCTCCGCTCCGGCGCCGCGGGCAAAGAATCCAGGCGGGCTGCCGTAAAGGCAAAAAGATTGCTGACAGCCATCACCAAGCCCGGTTATAGTCACGATGTCGATGCATCGCGGCCGGGCAAAAGCGGGCACCGCGTGGCGGGTTGGGGGACCCGTGGCCACCGGAGCGCCCGCGGCCGGCGCCGCGACCGCATGACGAGCAACGGGGGGAAACACTTGTGATCGCGGAGCATTCCGTGATCGTGGCCCGAGGAATGGGTGTCCGCCGCGGGGGGCGGTGGCTCCTGCGCCCGGTGACCTTCGGCGTGCCCGAAGGCGTGGTCGGCCTGGCCGGTCCACCTGGTGCCGGTAAATCCACTCTGCTGGCCACGTTCGCGACCTTGCGCAGGCCGAATGCCGGCCTGCTGCGCATTCTCGGACACGACATATCGAGCGCCGCCGGGCTGCGGGCCGCGCGGGCCGGGATCGGCTACCTGCCGGCCCGGTTCTCCCGCGCCGAGAACATGACGGCCGGCGAGTTCGTCGCGTACGCGGCGTACTACAAGCGGCGGAGCGCGTCCGCCGCGCGCGCCATGCTGAAGCGGCTCGACCTCGCCGACGCCGCCGGCACGGAGCTGGCGCTGCTGCCGCCTGAGGTGCGGCTGCGCGCGGGCCTCGCCGCCGCCTGCGTCCACGAGCCGCGCGCGGTGCTGCTGGACGACCCGTTCGGCGAGCTGTGCGCCGCCGCCGAGCCGTGGCCGACCGGCGCCGCCGGTCCGGGCGGGTCCGCGCTGACCTCCGCGATGGCCGAGCTCGTCCCGGTGCTGCGCGCGCTGGCGCCGGCGGTGGTCGTCACCGCCGACGCCACCGGGACGCTCACCGGCTGGTGCGACCGCCTGTTCACGCTGGCCCGCGGCCGGCTGACCGAGCAGCCCACGCACTCGTCCGCCGCGCGCCGCGGCCGCTCCGCCGCCGACCGCCGCGGCGGCGCCCTCGACCGGCAGGGGATCGACGCGCTCGACCGGCCGGACGACGGCGCGCCCGCCCCCGCCCCGCAGGGGGCCGGCGTCCCCGGCCCGCAGCGCGTCGACGCGCTGGAGCGGCGCGGCGACGGCGCGGCGGGCCG
>NZ_JBIQHY010000231.1:0-2495 GCF_044508335.1 Actinomadura sp. | reverse complement strand
CGACGACCGCACCGTCGCCGAACTGGCCCGCGACACCGTGACCGCGTCCTTCGCCACCCCCGAAACCAAGACCCGCCTACACCGCGAGATCGCCACATGGCTGACCCTGCCCGCGCACCCCACCCTCCGAGACCGTCCAACACCACCCGAGTGACGGTGCCTCGACGTCAGCCGGGGCGGGTCGAGGCGATGACCGTGTGCAGATGGTCGGCGCGGATCTCGCGGAGAAACGGGTCAGTGTCGTCCTGCCACTGAGCCCACGTGCGCACTAGCGGGTGCACGGGAAGGCCGAGCCGCGCCGCGGCCTCCTGGGACGCGTCGAACGCCGCATCTGCGCGGAGGCCGCCGATCACCAGTATCTCGACATCGCGCGGCCAGTCGCCGGGGACGCCGGCGTAGCGCGCCGCCCAGGGGCCGAACAGGTGCACCTCGCGGACGGACGGGAGGCGACCGAACTCCTCGGCGACGACGGCGGCCGGCCCGAACGTCAGCATGACCAGGCGGGCCAGCGGCTCGTACAAGGGGCTCCGCTCGTCGCGGGAGACCAGGCGGCCGGCGAGCGTGCGGCGCGGCGCGAGGACGCCGGCCCGCGACAGCCGCTCGACCTCCCGCATCACCGAGGCCAGATCGGTGCGGAGCATCACCGCGAGATCGAGCATCGACGCTTCCCGGCCCGGCCCCAGCAGGAGGCGGGCCAGCAGTTCGCCCTGCAGCCGCGACCGGAAGATGGGGAGCTGCTCCGGCGCACGGGCCCGTACGTCCCGCCGGAACGCCTGAGCGATGCGCGCCTCGCTCGCCGGCCCACGCGCCGGACGCCGATGGAACTCTGCCGCCGCACCGACCACACTCGATCGCATGTTCGAACACTATTCCTCGCCTCCGACATCCCCGGCGTTCAGCTGAATCCTCGGGGACGGGGGAGGCCGAGAGAAGTGGAACGGCGTTCTGTGGAAAACCCCGGTGCCCTGCCCGCTTCGACTCGGGGATGCCGGTTGCGGCGCTGATCGTCGTCCCGGTGCCGCCGGCCGGGGTGCTGCGGCACCGACATCGGCGCTTGGCGGGCTTCGGGGTGGAGATCGCCAAACCTGGGCGGGTATCCTCGACGCATGACTGCCGGGTCGGCGCCAAGCCGCGCACAGAAGGGTCACCCGGCGACTGCGTGATCACCGCGCGGGCCCGAGGCCCGCCCCCGTTGCGAGTACGTGCACGGCCACTCGCAACGGAAGGAGGTGACACTCATGAACTGGCAGGACTTCCTCGCACGTCACCGGGTCGGCGACGTCATCGAGGGCGTGGTGACCGCCCAGGCGCCGTTCGGTTCGTTCGTCGAATCCGAAGGCATCACCGGGCTCGCGCATCAGCAGTCCTGGCCTGTCGGCACCCGCGTGTCGGTCAAGATCCTCGCGATCGATCCCGACAAGCAGCGGTTCAGCCTGGCCGCGGCCTGAGTGAGCGCTGATCCGGGGGAAACGGCCTCCCCCGGATCAGCGCCGTCCTGGGTGCTGGCCCGGTGGGCGCAGCTTCACAAAGTCGGAGTGCTGCCGGACGACCGTCCAGCCCGGAAAGCTCCGGTAGAAGCCGGCGAGCGTGAACGGGTCGGGGGCGTCCTGTGCGGGACGGAGAGGTTCGCGCGGGGAGGTCGGCTCACATCGGCGCCTCCGCGTCGAATGCGGAAGGGCCCGCGGCCGGACGGGAGTCCGGCCGCGGGCCCTTCCACGGACGTCAGTCCTTGTTGAAGTTGACCGCGCCCTCGATGGGCGGCGGGCTGTCCGGGACGCCGGTCGGCTTCGGCACGCCCTTGAACGTGAACTTGGCGTTCTCCGCCGTGTCCTTGTTCTCGGGGTCGAAGCCCTCGGTGCCCACGATCACGATCTGGCCGGGCTTCAGCTCGTTGTAGAGGATCTTCTCGGACAGGCTGTCCTCGATCTCCCGCTGGATCGTGCGGCGCAGCGGCCGGGCGCCGAGAACCGGGTCGTAGCCCCGGATCGCGAGCAGGTCCTTGGCCTCCTGCCGCAGCTCGATGCCCATGTCGCGGTCGCGGAGCCGCTCGTCCACCTTGGCGATCATCAGGTCGACGATCTGGATGATCTCCTTCGGGGTGAGCTGGTGGAACACCACCGTGTCGTCGACGCGGTTCAGGAACTCGGGGCGGAAGTGCTGCTTGAGCTCCTCCGACACCTTCGCCTTCATCCGCTCGTACGAGCCCTGCTCGTCGTTCTGGCGGGCGAAGCCCATCGAGACGCCCTTGGAGATGTCCTTGGACCCCAGGTTCGTCGTCATGATGATGACGGTGTTCTTGAAGTCCACGACGCGGCCCTGCGCGTCGGTGAGGCGGCCGTCCTCCAGGATCTGCAGCAGCGAGTTGAAGATGTCCTGGTGGGCCTTCTCGATCTCGTCGAACAGGACGACCGAGAACGGCTTGCGGCGCACCTTCTCCGTCAGCTGGCCGCCCTCCTCGTACCCGACGTAGCCGGGCGGGGAGCCGAACAGCCGCG
>NZ_JBIQHY010000131.1:15538-18779 GCF_044508335.1 Actinomadura sp. | reverse complement strand
CGCCCGCCGCCGGGGGCGCCCATCCGCGCGGGCCCGCCGGCCCGACCGCCCGCCCTGCCCGCGCTCCGGCCGCCGGGCCGCGGCGCCCTTCCCGGCGTCGGCGAGCCGGACGGCCCGCCGCGCTGCCCCCCGGACGGCATGCCCGCGGAACCGGGGCGGGGGGAGCCCCGGCGGCCAGCACTCTCTCCGTTGTCCGGTCCGTATCGGCTTGGGTTACTCACGCGGCCTCATCAACTGGGGGACGGCTGTGCGTCGTCCGAGCGTACTGTGCCCCTGATGCGGAGGAGGCCGATGAGCCGGCGCCGCCCGCCCGCGGGCCGGACGGGAGGGCCCGCTCGGGGCCGCTGGCGTGCGGCAATTCGCGGACATGCTTCATGTCACACCCCCAACTTTCAGAGGACGGTTCGGGTGACGGTGGTCCACCGGTTCACTCCGGTGGCCTGGCCAGGGGAAGGAGCGGCACCAGACTCCGCGTCTGGACGCTGCGGCCGCCCTTCCGGTTGCGGCAGGCCGGGTCGCCCTGGTGGATCTGGCACCACCACCGGGGCGGCGGGTTGCTCGGCGGCTTGTTCGGGTCGCAGTTGCCGTCCGAGAACGGCGACTGGCACGGCGGGAGGTTCCCGTTGCCGTTGCCTGGGCCGCCGTCGTCCTGGCAGCGCGGGTCCTGCCGGCCGATCGGCAGCCTGCACCACGGCGGCCGGTGGTCGTCCTTCTTCTTGGGCGGCTTCGCCCACCGCTGCACGATCCCGCCCCATGCGGGCGGCGGGAACGGCTTCGCCTCCACGCCCTGCAGCGCGTGCGACATGTAGGACCGCCAGATGCGGGCGGGGATCGTGCCGCCCTCGACCGTGCCGATCCCCGGCAGGACCACCGACTTCTTCTTGCCGTCCGGGCCGTTCGCGTCGTTGAAGATGGTCACCGCCGTCGACACCTGCGGGACGTAGCCGACGAACCACGACGAGACGTTCCGGTCGGTGGTACCGGTCTTGCCGGCGGCCTGGCGCCCGTCCGGCAGTGCCGCGGCCGTGGCGGTACCGGCCTTGATGACCTGCTGCATCGCGTAGGTTGCGTCCGCCGCGACCTTCGGGCCGAACACCCGGTGCGTCTCGACCTTCGGCTTCAGCCGGACCCTCTTGTTGTCGCTGTACCTGACCACCCGGATCACGTGCGGCTGGTGGTAGACGCCGCCGCTGGCGAACACCGCGTAGCCCGCGGCCTGCTCGATCGGGCGGATGTTGTTGACGCCCAGCGCCAGGTTCAGGCAGCACTTGTGCGGTTCGAGCAGGTCGGACGCGATGCCCGCGTCCTCCTCGGTCTTGATGACCTCCTCGATGCCGACCTTGCCCATCAGCTGGATGAACGCGGTGTTCACCGAGTCCTGCGTGGCGGTGATCAGGTTGATCGCCGGGCCGACGTCATGGCTGTTCGGGACGATCGTGGCCCGCGGGTCGTCCTTCGACGTCACGCTGCCGTCCGGCGCGATCGGCGTCTTCGACCGCCCCTCGACCGTGCTCTTCAGGCTGTAGTTCTGCTTCAGCGCCGTCGCCAGCACGTACGGCTTCATCGCCGAACCGGCCTGCGCCGAGCCCTGCCACACGTTGTTGAACGACTGGTCCAGGTAGTCGGGCCCGCCGTAGAACGCCACGACCTCGCCGTTCGCGGTGTTCACCGACACCAGCCCGACGCGGATCTTCTTCTTCGCGAGCTTCTTCGGGTTCACCTGCGGGACGGTCTTCTCCGCCGCCCGCTTGGCCATCGCCATCCGCTTGCGGTCGAACGTCGTGTAGACGCGCAGGCCCTCGGTCGTCAGCTCCTTGCGGTCGAGGCCCTGCCGGCGCAGCTCCTCCATCGCGCGCGTCAGCATGTAGCCGCGCTGGCCGCCGTACAGCTGCTTGTCGCTGCCCGGCTTGCTGATCTTGGGCAGCCGCTTCATGTACTTGGCGGCGTCGGCCTCGCTCATCTTGCCCATCGAGACCATGCCCTTGAGCGTGTACTGGTAGCGCGCGGTCACCCACGCGCGGTTGTCCTTGTCGCCCGGGTCCCGGTTGGGGTTCTGGATGATGCCGCCGAGGACGGCCGCCTGGTCGGGCTTCAGCTCCCACACGTCCTTGCCGAAGTACTCGCGGGACGCCGCCTGGATGCCGTAGGTGTCGCGGCCGAAGTAGATCGTGTTCAGGTAGAGCTTGAGGATCTCGTCCTTGGTGTACTTGTCCTCCAGCTTCAAGGAGATGAACAGCTCCTTGAACTTCCGGCTCACCGTCCGGTTGTTGGGGTCGGAGTAGTAGTTCTTCGCGAGCTGCTGCGTGATCGTGGAACCGCCGCCCGACCCGCCGGTCAGGTTGTCCCACACCGCCCGCGTCGTGCCCTTGATCGAGAACCCGGGGTCGGTGCGGAAGCTGCGGTTCTCCGCCGCGAGCACCGCCTCCTGGACGAACCGCGGGACCTGCTTCAGCTCGACGCTCTGCCGCTTCTTGCCGATCCGGCCGATCTCGGTGCCGTCGGTGTAGTAGAAGATCGACGCCTGGTCCTCGACGCCCGCGACCGTCGGCTCGGCGGGCGTCGGCGTGTTCGCGTAGGCGACCCAGATCAGCGTGACGAACGCCGCGATGCCGAGACCGCAGACGCCGGCCACCACCTTCCAGGACGGGATGAAGCGCCGCCATCCCGTCTCCCGGGACCGCAGGTGCCCGAGCATCCCCTTCTTCTTGGGCGGCATCCCCGGACCACCGGGACCGCCCGGCCCACCGGGGCCGCCGGGGCCGCGCGGTCGTCCGGGACCGCCCGGACCGGACCGGTTCGCCACCCGCGTCCCCTTGCTGCGGAACGTGGAGGTCAGCTTCGCCCCGAGCTCCTGCCCGGCCTTGCCCAGCTCCTGGAGCTTGTCGCGGACACCGGGCTTCGGCGCCGCCCGGAACCCGGCGGCACCCGCGGCACCCGCCGCGCCCATGCCCGCCGCCGCGCCCATGCCGGGGCCACCCATACCGGGGGCACCCATACCGGGGGCACCCATACCGGGGGCACCCATACCGGGAGCGCCCATACCGGGAGCGCCCATACCGGGAGCGCCGGGGCCGTTCAGCGCGGGCGGCCCACCGGGAGCCCCGCCCATTCCGGACGCATTGGGCACGCCGCCGGGAGGAGGCCCGGCTCCAGGCCCGCCGTTGCCGCCGAAGCCCCCCGGCCTCGCACCACCGGGAGCACCCGGCGTCCCCTGCCCGGCGGCACCGGGAGAGCCGCCCGG
>NZ_JBIQHY010000131.1:0-15438 GCF_044508335.1 Actinomadura sp. | reverse complement strand
GGGCCGCCCGGCGTGCCCTGTCCGGCGGCCGGGATCGGGCCGTTCGGCGCGGGCGACGCGCCCGGCCGGCCGAGCGGCGCGCCCGGGGAGGCGTGCTCGGGGGCGGCGTGGCGTCCGGCCCGGGGCGGCTGGGGCGCCGGCGGGACCGCGGGAGTCGGGGCGGTCGGGGCCGCGCCTCCCGGGCTTCCCGGGCCTCCTGCGCCGCCGGGGCCGCTCGGGCCGCCCGGGGCGGCATGGCCGCCCATGAAACCGGCGTCCGATGTCCCCTGGACGTCAGGGTTCTGTGGCTCCCCGGGCACGCCGAAGGCATCCGGGCGTCCGGTGCCGCCGGCTCGGGGGGTCTGCTGCCCGCCCGGCCGCTGCGACCCGGGTTCCGGTCGGGGCTGGCTTGGATTACTCACGCGACCTCATCAACAGGGGACAACGGTTGCTGCCAGGGGCCGAGAGGCGGCCTCCGGCCCTTGTTGCGACTCGTGCGCCGTCCGAAGAGTACTGTGCGGGCTGGTGAGCGGGGGGAGCGTGTGCACGTCGAAGGCCCGTCCCGGCTGGTCAGCGTCCCGCCCATGAGAACGGCCGGGTGGTTCCTCCTTCGTCGTCCGCCGTCCGGGGCCCTGCTCCCCGGGATGGAGGACGCTCGACATGACCGGGTGGTTCCACGCGCAACTTTGGCACACTTCGGCCACATACACCCTGGATTCGCCGTATTCGGTGTCCTACCTCGGCGATGATCCTTTGCGCGCGAGCGAAGATCGTCCGGACGCGGGACGGGACGGGCGGCGGCGGTCATGCCGTCCAGTACGCTCCCCGGCCCGCCGGGGCTCGATCCGGACGTTCCGGACGGCCCACTTGCCAGACCGGAACCGCGTACGTATCTTGTCGACGTATCGAGTGAATGTATCGACTCGATACATCGGATCGAGACATCGGCTTCTGCGGAAGAGGGAACCGGGATGGCGGCCAGGAAGGGCGCGGGCGTGCTGGAGCTCGCCGTGCTCGGCCTGCTGCACGAGGCCCCGATGCACGGCTACGAGCTGCGCAAGCGGCTCAACGCGCTGCTGGGCATGTTCCGGGCGTTCTCCTACGGGTCCCTCTACCCGTGCCTGAAGCAGCTCCTCGCGGACGGGATGATCATCGAGGACCGCTCCGCCGAGGAGAACACGCCGCTGGCACTGCAGAGCCGCCGGTCGAAGATCGTTTACAAGCTCACCGCCGACGGCAAGGAGCGACTCCAGCAGCTCCTCACCGAGGCCGGCCCGGCGGCGTGGGAGGACGAGGGGTTCGGCGTGCACTTCGCCTTCTTCTCGCACACCCGCGCCGACGTCCGGCTGCGGATCCTCGAAGGCCGGCGCAGCCGGCTGGAGGAGCGGCTGGAGGGCGTCCGGGCCGCGCTCGCCCGGACCCGCGAGCGGGTCGACTCCTACACCCTGGAGCTGCAGAACCACGGGCTGGAGTCGGTCGAACGCGAGGTCAGGTGGCTCAACGAGCTCATCGGGCGGGAGCGGGCCGAGCAGGAACAGCAAGCACAGTCAGCTAAGCGAATTGACCAGGACATGCCTCGGGACGAGGGCCGCTGAGCGGCGGCCCGGCGCCCTCGGGGGCGGGTGAAACACCACATGTTCCGCAAGAGAGAAGGAGCAACCGGATGGGTTCGGTGCGCGTAGCCATCGTGGGTGTGGGCAACTGCGCCTCTTCACTCGTCCAAGGTGTCGAGTTCTACAAGGACGCGGCCCCCGACACGAGGGTCCCCGGCCTGATGCACGTCCAGTTCGGCGATTACCACGTGGGCGATGTGGAGTTCGTCGCGGCGTTCGACGTGGACGCCAAGAAGGTCGGGATGGACCTGTCCGAGGCCATCCACGCCAGCGAGAACAACACCATCAAGTTCGCCGACGTCCCGCCGCTCGGCGTGACGGTGCAGCGCGGCCACACCCTCGACGGCCTGGGCGAGTACTACCTGGACATGGTCGAGGAGTCCGACGCCGAGCCGGTGGACGTGGTGCAGACGCTGAAGGACGCCGAGGTCGACGTCCTGGTGTCGTACCTGCCGGTGGGCTCGGAGGAGGCCGACCGCTTCTACGCCCAGTGCGCCATCGACGCCAAGGTCGCGTTCGTGAACGCGCTGCCGGTGTTCATCGCCAGCGACCCCGAGTGGGCGCAGAAGTTCACCGACGCGGGCGTCCCGATCGTCGGCGACGACATCAAGTCGCAGGTCGGCGCGACCATCACGCACCGCGTCATGGCCCGCCTGTTCGAGGACCGCGGGGTCGAGCTGCTGCGCACGTACCAGCTCAACTTCGGCGGCAACATGGACTTCATGAACATGCTGGAGCGCAAGCGCCTCCAGTCGAAGAAGATCTCCAAGACGCAGTCGGTCACCTCGCAGATCCCGCACGAGATGGCGAAGGCGGACGTGCACATCGGCCCGTCCGACCACGTGCCGTGGCTGGACGACCGCAAGTGGGCCTACGTCCGGCTGGAGGGCAAGTCGTTCGGCGACACGCCGCTCAACCTGGAGTACAAGCTGGAGGTCTGGGACTCCCCGAACTCCGCCGGCGTGATCATCGACGCCGTCCGCGCGGCGAAGATCGCCAAGGACCGCGGCATCGGCGGCCCGATCCTGTCGGCGTCCTCCTACTTCATGAAGTCGCCGCCGGAGCAGTACAACGACGACCAGGCGCACGACGCGGTGGAGAAGTTCATCCGCGGCGAGGTCGACCGCTGAGCCCGAACGCTCGCTGAGAGTCTGATCACAAACTCTCCAAAGGACGCCCTGACAGTGGACATCCGCTGTCAGGGCGTCCTTACTTCTGGAGAGAAAACGGTGATGTACCGGCCCTTTGTCACTCTGTGGCCCTACTGTGACACCGCCGGTGACTGCGCGCCCAGGTCTGAGTTTTCGAGGTGAGAACGTGACGGCACGCGAGATGTTCAAGGTGACGGTGGGGCTGACGGGGCTGCTGGTCGGCCTCGCCGGATGCGCTGGGGGAGGTGACGACGCCTCCGCGGGGCAGGGCCGCGACGGGGGGACGCTGCAGATCATCGGGTCGTCCGACGTCGAGCACCTCGACCCGGCGTCGGTGGCCAGCGTCGGGGCGTACGGGCTCGTCCGCACGTTCGCCAGGACGCTGTTCGGGACGCGCGCGTCCAACGACTTCCAGGAGACGGTGCCCGTCCGGCCGGACGTGGCGGAGCGCATCCCGACCCGCGAGAACGGCGGCGTCGGCAAGGACCGCCGCACGTACACGGTGCGGCTGCGCGACGGCGTCCAGTGGAACACGAAGCCGCCCCGCCCGGTGACGGCGCACGACTTCGTCCGGGGGTTCGAGCGGCTGTGCAACCCGGCGTCGCCGTCCGCCGGCAAGCAGTACTTCATCTCCACGCTCAAGGGCATGGACGAGTTCTGCCGCGGCTACGCCGCCGTCGACGGCAAGGACCCGGCGGCCATGGCCGCCTACCAGCGCGACCACGGGTTCGAGGGCGTCCAGGCCGAGGACGACCGCACGCTAGTGTTCAAGCTGCGGCGTCCCGCCAGCGACTTCCTCAACCTGCTGACGCTGCCGTACACGGCCGCCGCGCCCAAGGAATACGACGCCTACGTTCCGGATGGCCCGGAACTCCGGCAGCACACGATTTCGGACGGGCCGTACCAGATCACCGAGTACCGGCCCGGCATGTCGTACGTGCTCGCGCACAACCCGGCGTGGCGGGCCGGCGCCGACCCGCTGCGCGAGCGGCACGTCGCCGAGATCCGCATCACCCTCGGGCAGGACTCGCCGGAGGCCGTCCAGCAGCAGATCGAGCAGGGCACCGCCGACCTCGCCTGGGACCAGCCCGTCCCGACGTCGGCGATCCCCCGGCTCCGCGACGACCCGCGCTTCGCGATCAGGGAGACGCCGAACAACAGCCCGTACCTGGTGTTCAACACGCGCAGCCCGAACAACGGCGGCGCGCTCGGCGAGCGCGCGGTCAGGCAGGCGCTGGAGTACGCGATCGACCGCAGCGCGCTGATCAAGATCGTCGGCGGGCCGTCGGTGGCGCGGCCGCTGCACACCGTGATCCCGCCCGGCAACTCCGGCTACGCGCCCCTCGACCACTACCCCACGCCCGGCGAGACGGGCGACCCCGCCAAATGCCGCGAACTGCTCAGCCAGGCCGGGAGCGGCAAGCTCACGCTGAAGTTCCCCTACCGGACGAACAGCGTCCACAAGCTCATCGCCCAGTCGATCGCGGACAACCTCGACGCCTGCGGGGTCGAGACGGAGCTCATCGCCGACTCCAGCGGCTCCTTCTACGCCGGCACCCTCGGCACGCCCGCGCGCGCCGAGGCCGGCGACTGGGACATCGCCGCCCCCGGCTGGGTGCCCGACTGGTACGGCAACAACGGCCGCTCGATCATCCAGCCGCTGTTCGACGGCCGCACCTACGGCCAGAACTCCACCAACTACGGCGGCTACGACAACCCGCAGGTGAACGCCCTGATCGACGCGGCCCTCACCGCCCCCGACGCCGAGCACGCCGCCGGCTACTGGCAGCAGGCCGACCAGAAGATCATGGAGGACGCGGCCGTCGTCCCGCTCCTCGACCGCGCCCAGACGCTCTTCCACTCGTCCCGCGTCCACGGCGCCCTCTACCTCCCGACCACCGCCGGCTACGACTACACGCGCCTCTGGCTGAGCGGCGGCTGACAGCACGTATGGTGAGCGCGTGAAAACGGGACAGTTGCGGGGGATTCTGCGCGGGCGGGATTTCCGGCGGCTGTACGGGACGCGGCTCGCCTCCCAGCTCAGCGACGGCGTGTTCCAGGTCGCGCTGGCCGGCTACGTGTTCTTCTCGCCGGAGCGGCAGGCGACGGCGGGCAAGGCCGCCGCCGCGTTCGCGGTGACGCTGCTGCCGTACTCGGTGCTCGGCCCGTTCGCCGGGGTGTTCATCGACCGGTGGCGGCGCCGGCAGATCCTCGTGTGGACACCGGTGCTGCGCGCCGCGCTGGTGCTGCTCGTCGCGGGCCTCGTGGCCGCCGGGCAGGACGGCGCGGGCTTCTTCCTCGGCGTCCTCGTCGTGCTGGGCGTCAACCGGTTCTTCCTCGCGGCGCTGTCGGCGGCGCTGCCCCACGTGGTGCGGCGCGGCGAGCTGGTGACGGCGAACGCGTTCACGGTCACGTCCGGGACGGTCGTCGCGTTCGCCGGCGGCGGCGCCGGCTACCTGCTGCGCCTGCTGTTCGGCGCGGGGCACGAGGGGACGGCGCTGATCCTGGTGTCGGCGGCGGCGCTGTACCTGCTCGCGGGCCTGGTCGCGACGACGCTGCCGAAGGGGCTGCTCGGGCCGGACGCGCCGGACACGTCCCGCGTCCGCGACACGCTCGGCGGCGTCGTGTCCGGCCTCGCGGACGGGGCGCGCCATCTCGCGCACCGGCCGCAGGCGGCGCTGGCGCTCGGCGCGATCTCCTTCCACCGGTTCCTGTACGGCGTCGTCCTGATCATGACGCTGCTGCTGTGCCGCAACCACTTCGCGGACGACCCCGACCGCGGCCTGGAGACGTTCGCGCTGATGCTCGGGGTGTCCGGCGCCGGCTACTTCGCGGCGGCGCTGATCACCCCCGCGGTGGTGCGGCGGATCAGCAAGCAGGCGTGGACGGCGTGGCTGCTCGCCGCGGCGGCGCTGGGCCTGCTCCTCTTCGGGACGCCGTTCGCGGAGCGTCCCTGGGCGGTCGGCGCCTTCCTGCTGGGCGTCGTGTCGCAGGGCGTGAAGCTGTGCGTCGACACGACGCTCCAGGAGGTCGTCGACGACGCCTACCGGGGGCGGGTGTTCGCCGTCTACGACATGCTGTTCAACGCGACATTCGCCGCCGCCGCGGCGGCCGCCGCGACATGGCTCCCCTCCGACGGCCGCGCCGCCCCGACGCTCCTCGCGGTCGTCGCCGCCTACGCCGCCGGCGCGGCCGCCTACCGGACGGCCGCCTCCCGCCTGCGCCACCCCGCGCCCGCCCTCCGCTGACCGAGCGGCCCGGGGTCAGAGGGACTCGGCGGCGGCGTGCAGCGCGGCGGCGATGTGGAGGACCTCGTCCTCCGTGCAGACGTACGGGGGCATCGTGTAGATCAGCTTGCCGAAGGGGCGCAGCCAGACGCCGTGCGCCATCGCGATCTCCTGCACGGACGCCACGTCCACCGGTTCGCGCGCCTCGATGACGCCGATCGCGCCGAGGACGCGGACGTCCGCCACCCCGGGGAGCTCAGCGGCGCCGTCCAGTTCGCTGGTGAGGACCGCCTCGATGGTGTCGACCTCGTCCCGCCAGTCGCGCGACAGCAGCAGGTCGATGGAGGCGGACGCGACGGCCGCGGCCAGCGGGTTCGCCATGTAGGTGGGGCCGTGCATCAGTACGTCCGCCTCGCCCGAGGCGATGCCCTCGGCGACGCGGTCGGTGCACATGGTGGCGGCCATCGTCATGTATCCGCCGGTCAGCGCCTTGCCGAGGCACATGATGTCGGGCGCGATCTCGGCGTGGTCGCAGCCCCACAGCTCGCCCGTCCGGCCGAACCCGGTGGCGATCTCGTCCAGGATCAGCAGCAGGCCGTGCTCGTCGGCGATGTCGCGGAGCGCGGCCAGGTACTCGGGCGCGTAGAAGCGCATGCCGCCGGCGCCCTGCACGACCGGCTCGACGATGATCCCGGCCAGCTCCTCCGCGTGCTCGGCGGCGAGCCGGGACAGCTCGGCCAGGTAGGTCTCGTCGGGCTCCGCGGTGTACCCCAGCGGGGGCGGCGGCGCGAACACGTGCTTCGCGAGGACGTCGGTGAACAGGTGGTGCATGCCGTTCACCGGGTCGCAGACCGCCATGCCGCCGAACGTGTCGCCGTGGTACCCGCCGCGGACGGTCAGCAGCCGGTGCCGCTCGGGACGCCCCCGCGACCGCCAGTACTGCAGCGCCATCTTGATCGCGACCTCGACCGCCACGGACCCGGAGTCGGCGAAGAACACCTTCGTCAGCGGCTCCGGCGTGATCTCGACGAGGCGCTCCGCGAGCCGCACGGCCGGCGGGTGCGTGAGCCCGCCGAACATCACGTGCGCCATCTTCCCGAGCTGCCCGGTGACGGCCGCGTTCAGCTTCGGGTGGTTGTAGCCGTGCACGGCCGCCCACCACGACGACATCCCGTCGATCAGCTCGGTGCCGTCCGCGAGCGTCAGCCGCACGCCGTCCGCCGACACGACCGGCAGCACGGGCGCGGAGGCGGGCATCGGCGCGTACGGATGCCAGATGTGCTCCCGGTCGAACGCGAGCATCCGCTCGGCCTCGCGGGGACTCATCCGCCCCAACTGAAGCGGAATCACGCCTCACCGCTCCCGGCGCCCACCCCGCCGGCCCCGCCACCGGCCGCCGCACCACCGGCCGCCTTGCCTCCGGCCGCCTTGCCTCCGGCTGCTTCGCTTCCAGCCGCGTCGCGGTCTGCGGCTGCACCCTCGTCGGACGCCTCGCCTCCGCCGACCTCGCCACCGGACGGCTCAGGCTCCGCCGCCGCGTCCTTGGCGGCTGCCCGGCCTCCGCCGGCTTCGTCTTCGGCGGGGGTGGGGAGGATGCCTTCGGCGGCGGCCCAGGCGCGGAGTTCGGCGGCGGCCGCGTCCTTGCCGATCAGGCCGCGGTCCAGGCGGAGGTCCAGGAGGAACTTGTAGGCCCTGCCGACGAGCGGGCCGGGCTTGATGCCGAGGATCTCCTGGATCTCGTTGCCGTCGATCTCCGGGCGGATCGCCGCGAGCTCCTCCTCCTCTGCCAGCCGCTCGATGCGCCGCTCCAGGTCGTCGTAGGTGCGGCGGAGCCGCTCGGCCTTGCGCCGGTTGCGGGTCGTGCAGTCGGCGCGGGTCAGCTTGTGCAGCCTGGAGAGCAGCGGGCCGGCGTCGCGGACGTACCGGCGGACGGCCGAGTCCGTCCACTCGCCGGTGCCGTAGCCGTGGAACCGCAGGTGCAGCTCGACGAGGCGGGACACGTCGTTGACGACGTCCTTCGGGTAGCGCAGCGCGGTCAGCCGCTTGCGGGCCATCTTCGCGCCGACGACCTCGTGGTGGTGGAACGACACCCGCCCGCCGTCCTCGAACCGGCGCGTCTTCGGCTTGCCGATGTCGTGCAGCAGCGCCGCGAGCCGCAGCACGAGGTCGGGCCCCTCTTCCTCCTGCGCGATGGCCTGCTCCAGGACGATCAGCGAGTGCTCGTAGACGTCCTTGTGCCGGTGGTGCTCGTCGATCTCCAGCCGCAGCTTCGGCAGCTCCGGCAGGACGTGCCCGGCGAGGCCCGTCTCCACGAGCAGCGCCAGGCCCTGTCGCGGGTACATGCCGCAGATCAGCTTGGACAGCTCGTCCCGGACCCGCTCGGCGGAGACGATCTCGATGCGGGGCGCCATGTCCTTCATCGCGCGGACGACGTCGGGCGCGACGGTGAAGCCGAGCTGCGAGGCGAACCGCGCGGCGCGCAGCATCCGCAGCGGGTCGTCGCCGAAGGAGTCCTCGGGCTTGCCGGGGGTCCGCAGGACCTTGCGCCGCAGGTCGGTGAGGCCGCCGAACGGGTCGACGAACTCGTGGCCGGGCAGCCGCGCGGCCATCGCGTTCACCGCGAAGTCGCGGCGGCGGAGGTCCTCGACGAGGGACGTCCCGTAGGAGACGTCGGGCTTGCGGGACTTCGGATCGTACGACTCGCTGCGGTAGGTGGTGATCTCCAGCTCGACGCCGTCCTTGCGGAGGCCGACGGTGCCGAACTCGATCCCGATCGTCCAGTGCGCGTCCGCCCAGTCGCGGACGATCTCCAGGGTCTGCTCGGGCCGCGCGTCGGTGGTCAGGTCGACGTCCTTGGTGGGGCGCCGCAGCAGCGCGTCCCGGACGGGTCCGCCGACCAGCGCCAGCTCGTGACCGGCCGCCGCGAACAGGGCGCCGAGTTCGTCGGCGACGGGGGCGATCCCGCGCAGCAGCTCGGCGATCGCGGTGCGCTGCGAGGACTCCGGGGTCACGTTCTGGTTGGGCACGGCCATCGAGCGTATTTCCTTGATTGACGGGCTGACAAAGGACTTTCCGATGATCGCGGGCCCCCGCCCGGGAGCCTTTGCGGGGCCGGAGCCGGACGGGCCCCTTCACATGGCGCGATCTCCGGGTTACGTTCTGGACACCCCGATGACGCCAGCGCGACCGCCGGTGAGCCTCCCGCACGACAACGGTAGCGGGATCCAGAGGGCCCCGGTCCGCCGCACGTGCGGCTGAGGCGCATCGTGAGGGTTTACGTGACGTATGACACGAGTTAGGCCACTCGTTCCGGGTATGTGGAGATATCCCGCGCAGAGTGCGAAACACGGGGACACAGCGAAACCAGTTCCGGGGGTGAGCGGGGAGACCCCCGCGGGATGGAGCCTGACATGAAGGACGCTCTCGCCATCCACCGCGCACTGCTCGAATGGGAGACCGTGCACGAGATCGTGCGGCTGCCCGTCGCGATGGCCCACGCCGACGAACTCCCGAAGGCGCTCGGACTCCCGGCGGAACGGTGCCTGGTGACGCGCGTCTACTCCTGCGACGACGCCCGGCGCGGCCGCCGCTTCCTGACCGGCGTGATCGTCCCGGCGGGCGAGCGGCCGGCGATGGAGGCGGTCCGGCGCACCGTCGGCGCCCGCACCGTCCGCCCGGCGCACCCGGACGTCGTGAACGCCGCCACCGAGTACGCGGCGGGCCTCGTCTGCCCGCTGCTGCTGCCCGACACGATGCCGCTGCTGATCGACCACCGCCTGGCGGACGGCCTGCACGGCGACGACGTCGTCTACACCGCGACCGGGGAGGCGTCCACCGCCCTCGGGATCAGGGGCGGGTCCCTGTACGCGCTGTGCCACGCCAAGCCCGTCGACCCCGTGCCCCCGCCGCCCGTCCCGGCCCCCGCCGGCACCCCGGAGGGCAGCCGCTCCCGCGCCTGACCGCGCACCGCGTCCCCCGCCCCGGCGCTCGGGCACTCGCAAGGGGTGCGACGGACTACCATCGACGCCGTGGTGCGGGAAATGTTCGCCCGCCGTCCCGAGGCGGCCGGTAAGGCGTGAGGACGGTCAAACGCGCGGTGGCGCTGGCCGCTCTGCTGCCCTGCATGGCGATGGCGGCGCCCACGACGCTGGCGCCGCCCGCCCTCGCGCGGCGCGCCCCCGGCTCGGTGCCCGCGTCCGCGCAGGCTCAGGCGAAGGCGCAGGTCGCCATGGCGCTCACCCGGGTGGATCCCAAGAGCGCCGGCCCCAAGTCGCGGATCGAGATCTCGGGGCTCGCCATGAACCGCACCGGCCACCAGCTTCCCGGCCTCCACCTGCGGCTGCGCTACAGCGCGCAGCCCGTCAACAGCCGCAGCCAGCTCGACCAGCTCGCCGCCGGCCCGCCGAACGCGCTGCCGAACGTCGGCGAGGAGAAGCAGATCCCGGGGGCGTCCGCGCCCGGCGTGAAGCAGAGCTGGACGTTCCGCACCACGGTCGAGAAGCTGGGGCTGCGCGCCCCGCCCGGCACGCCCGGCGTCTACCCGGTCGGCGTCGAGGTGCTGAACTCGGCGCGGCAGGTCGTCGGCGGCGTCACCACGTTCCTCACGTTCATGCCGAAGGAACGGCACTTCAAGCCGGTCGCCGTCGGCTGGGTCTGGCCGCTGGCCGACCGGATGCACCGCACCAACGACCGGACGTTCCTCGACGACGACCTCGCCGCGTCCGTCGCGCCCGGCGGGCGGCTCAGCCGGCTGGTCGACGCGGCGTCCGCGACCGACACGCCCATCACCTGGGGGATCGACCCCGCGCTGCTGGACGACGTGCAGCGCATGGCGTCCGGCGACTACACGGTCCGGGGCCCCGGCGACAAGAAGAGCGTCCGGAAGAAGAAGAGCGAGGCCGCGGCGGCCTGGCTGACCAAGCTGCGCGACGCCTCGAAGAAGGACCCGTACTTCACCCTCCCCTACGCCGACCCCGACGTCGTGGCGCTCGTCCGCCGCAAGACGCCCCGCGACATCGGCGTCGCGTTCGACGAGCGCAACACCGGCGTCGCGACGCGGGTCCTCGGACGCGCCGCCGACGCGCACGTCGCCTGGCCGCCGTCCGGCGCCGCCGGGCCCGGCACGGTCGACCAGCTCGCCCAGCACGCGCTGAAGGACGGCGGCGCGTTCCTGATGAGCAGCTCGCAGTTCCAGAACCCGGCGACCGGCGCGCTGCCGAACGCGACGACGACGCTCCCGACGCATCACGGCGACAAGAAGACGCTGCTGTACGACGAGAAGCTCAACCAGATCGTCAGCGAGGGGTCGCGGTCGGCGTCCGGCGGGCTGCTCACCGAGCAGCGGTTCCTGGCCGAGACGGCGATGATCGCCGCGGAGGCGCCGAACCGGCCGCGCACCGTCGTCCTCGCCCCGGACCGGCACTGGAACCCCGCCGACGGGGTCGCGAAGAACCTGCTGAAGTACACCAAGGGCGCGGGCTGGCTGCGCGAGGTGCCGCTCGGCAAGATCGAGTCGGCCGCGCCGCAGGGCCGCGTCTTCAACGGCTACTCCGACGACTACCAGCAGTACGAGCTCGGCGACGCGCACCTCGCCCAGGTGCAGGCGATCTCCCGGCAGGCCAGGGCGTTCCAGGCGGTGATGACCGGCCCGGCGAAGATCTCCTACGAGCGGGCGGTGCTGCGCATGGAGTCGGCGGCGTGGCGGACGTCGCCGCGCCGGGCCAGGGCGGCCCGCAAGCAGCTGGAGGACGAGCTGACCGGGGACATGCACCTCGTCCGCATCGTCACCACCAAGAGCAAACGCGTGCTGATGGGCGGCAGCTCCGGCCGGCTGCCGGTGCTCGTGGAGAACATGCTGCCCGGCCAGTCGGTCAAGGTCCGGCTCGTCGCCACGTCCGAGAACAGCGCGAAGCTGCGGCTCGGCGGGCTGGAGCCGGAGGACGCGATCATCGAGCTGCGGCCCGGGGAGCGGGCGCAGCGCTGGATCCCCGCGCAGGCGGCCGGCAACGGCAACTTCCACGTCCAGCTCCAGCTGCAGATCCCCGGCTCGGGCGGCCGGACGTACGGGGACGGCGAGTCGATCACCGTGACCGTGACCGGCTACGGGCGTCTCGCACTCCTCATCACCGGCGGCGGACTTGCCGTACTCTTCGTGGGCGTCGGAGTGCGGGCCATCAGAGCGAGGCGCCGCCGGAAAGCGGAGGCAGCCGGTGACGGGTCGACCGGAATGGAATCGGCGGGAGCAGGGGGACAGGGGAGCGGGCTCCCCGGCCCCGGGTTCCCAGGGGCAGGGATACCCGCCGCCGAGTTCCCAGGGGTACCCGGGGCAGGGCGACCCGCAGGGCCGGGGATACCCGCCGGGCCCGCCTCCGCAGGGGCCTCCGCCGCCGGGCCGGCCCCCGCAGGGGCCCCCGCCGGGCCCGCCGCGCCAGGGTCCGCCCCCGCCGTCCCCGCCGCCCCCGCCGCCCCCGCAGGGTCCGCAGGGCCCGCAGGGTCCGCCTCCGCAGGGCCCGCCGCCCCGGAGACCGCAGGCGCCTCCGCCCCAGGGGCCGCCGCCGACCGCCCCGAACCCGGCGGGATACCCGAGTCCGCCGCCGACGGGCAGGCCGCGCGGCGCGGCGAACACCGCCGCCGAGACGGCGATTGACATCCCCGTCCCCGGCGGACCCGTGCCCGGAGGCGGCGCGCCCGTCGCCGAGACGGTCGTCGACGTCCCCGCCCCCGCGCCCGGCGACGGCGAGGGCGGCAAGGGCTCCGGCGGCATCCTCCGCTCCGGCGCGATCATGGCGGTGGGCACCCTCGCGTCCCGCGTCACCGGCTTCCTGCGCACCGCGGTCATCGTCGCGGCGCTCGGCACCGGCCTGCTCGCCAACGCCTACAACACCGCCAACACGATCCCCAACCAGATCTACGACCTGCTGCTCGGCGGCATCCTGACCAGTGTCGTCGTCCCGCTGCTGGTGCGGGCGAAGCAGCGCGACCGGACCTACGGCGAGCAGTACGAGCAGCGCGTGTTCACCCTCGCGGTGATCGGCCTCGGCGTCCTCACCGTCGTCGCGGTGCTGTGCGCGCCGCTGTTCATCGACGTCCTCGCGGGCAGCTACACCGGTGACCAGCGCAAGGTCGCCATCCTGTTCGCGCAGTTCTTCCTGCCGCAGCTGTTCTTCTACGGCGTCGGCGCGTTCGCCGGCGCGATCCTGAACACGCGCGGCAGCTTCGGCGCGCCGATGTGGGCGCCGGTGCTGAACAACATCGTGGTGATCGCCGTCGGCGGCGCGTTCCTCGCGATCACCACGGGCCGCGTCGACCCGTCCAGCATCACCGACGCCCAGCTCATGCTGCTGTCCGTCGGCACCACCGGCGGCATCGTCCTGCAGACGGTGGCGCTGTGGCCGTCGCTGCGCCGCGTCGGGTTCCGCTGGCGGCCCCGGCTGGACTTCAAGCGCGGCGAGATCGGCGAGGTCGGCCGGATGGCCGGCTGGACGCTGCTGTACGTCGTCGCCACCCAGACCGCGCTCGCCGTCGTCACCGCGCTCGCCAACGCCGCCGGGAACCGCGCCGTCGACGAGGGCCTCGGCGAGGGCTACGGCTACACCCCGTACTTCAACGCCTACCAGCTCTTCCAGCTGCCCTACGCGATCGTCGGCGTCTCGGTGATCACCGCGCTGCTGCCGCGGATGAGCCGGTTCGCCGCCGAGGGCAAGACCGCGGACGTGCGCGCCGCGTTCTCCAGCGGGCTGCGGCTCTCCTCGGTGATCATCATGCCCGCGGCGGCCCTGATGCTCGTGCTCGGCCCGGAGATCACCACCGTGCTGTTCGCGCACGGCAACACCTCCCACGACGACGCGCTGGTCATCGCGCGGGTCATGCAGATGTTCGCGATCGCGCTCGTGCCGTTCTCGATCTACCAGCTCATGCTGCGCGTCTTCTACTCCCACGGCGACACGAGGACGCCCGCGCTGATCGGCGTCGTCGTCACCATGTCCAACATCGCGATGGCGTTCACCGCCTACAACGTCCTCGGCGTCAAGTGGATCGTGGTCGGCATCGCCGGCGGGTTCGCGATCACCAACCTGGTCGGCACCCTCGCCTGCTGGCTCGTGCTGCGCCGCAAGCTCGGCG
Source organism: Actinomadura sp. (assembly GCF_044508335.1). Classification (NCBI taxonomy): domain Bacteria; kingdom Bacillati; phylum Actinomycetota; class Actinomycetes; order Streptosporangiales; family Thermomonosporaceae; genus Actinomadura; species Actinomadura sp. The sequence goes on along the minus strand of NZ_JBIQHY010000131.1, from coordinate 1,347 downwards.
GGATCGACGGCCGGCGCATCGTCGGCGGCCACCTGAAGCTCCTCGTCGCGGTCTGGCCGCTGATCGGGTTCGCCTACGCCGCGCACACCGTCGCGGACGCCGCCGGGGACACCTCCACGCTGCTCCCCGCGCTGGTCACCCTGGTCGTCGGCTCGGCGGGCGGCGGGCTGCTGTACGTGGTCTTCGCCAAGCTGATGCGGGTGGAGGAGATCCAGACGGCGATCGCCACGTTCGCGCGGCGGCTGCCCGGCCGCTGATCACCGGCCCGCCCGGCTCACCGTGACGCCGCTCGCATCGCAAAGTAAAAAGGACGCGCGGCGATAAGGCGGCCACTCACGCGAGTAAGCACTACCATGTGGGGGACTACGGCTTGCGGGGCGACACCCTGGGGAACGCAAAGAGGAGGGTCGGAGGCGTAAGCTGCCACGCCACGAACATGGGATCTGACCACCTGTGCAGGACGTTGCCGTGAGCACGTCAGTCATCGAGCCCGGTACGCGTCTCGCCGGCCGCTACCGCCTCGAAGAGCGCATCAGCGATTCCGGCGGATCGTCGCTCTGGAAGGCCATCGACGAGATCCTCGCGCGGGCGGTCGCCGTCCGCACCTTCGATCCCGAGTTCCCCCGGATCGCCGAGGCCGTCACCTCCGCCCGGTCCGCCAGCAGGCTGACCGACCCCCGCTGCACCCAGGTGTTCGACGCCGACGACTCCGGCGAAAGCGCCTACGTCGTCAGCGAATGGGTGGCCGGCGAGACCCTCGAGGGCATGCTCGCCAAGGCCCCGCTGGAGCCGGGCCGCGCCGCGACGCTGCTGTACGAGGCGGCCGAGGCGATCGCCGCCGCGCACTCCGCCGGGCTGTCGCACCTCTGCCTCACCCCCCGCGACCTCGTCTGGACGACCGGCGGCACCGTCAAGATCCTCGGCATCGCCACCGACGCCGTGCTGAACGACCGGCAGGCCGACGACCCCGCCGCCGAGGACGTCCGCGGCCTCGGCCGGATGCTGTACGCGGCGCTCACCGCGCACTGGCCCGGCGACGAGGACGCCTCCGACCTGCCCGCCGCGCCCGCGTCCGACGGGGTCCCGCACGCGCCCCGCCAGGTGCAGGCCGGCATCTCGCACGCGGTCGACGCGATCGTCTGCCGCTGCCTCGGCATCGGCGCGGCCGAGCCGCTCGCGTCCCCCGCCGACCTGGCCAGGGCGCTGCGCGGCGTCCCGCGCACCCCGCTGCCGCTGTTCGCCGGGCTGGGGCACGCCTCGCCGCCGTCCCCCCGCCCCGCCGCGCCCGCCCAGCCCCGGCAGGCCGCTCCGCCTCCCGCGCAGCCGCAGCCGCGGCGGCGGCCCGCG
>NZ_JBIQHY010000025.1:0-65949 GCF_044508335.1 Actinomadura sp. | reverse complement strand
AGCGCACTTGACTGGGGGTCAAGGGGTCGTGGGTTCAAATCCCGCCGTCCCGACACAGAAACACCAGCTCAGAGGCCGTTTCCTCCACTCGGAGGACCGGCCTCTTGATCGTTTGTTAGCCGTTCGTTAGTGAACTCGGCCGCCCCTCACGGCACTCCCCCGGTTCACACGGGACCAGGAAGACCGGCATCCGCCCGCTCCGGCCCACCGGATGTTCACACGTCCCGCCGCCCCCCTGCCGCCCCTCGACGACCCGCGTCAACCGAGCCCCCGCGGACCAGCACAGGCCGCCCCAGCCGATCGACACCGCAAGGTCAACTCGCGGCGGCCGGGCCCCTCCACGAAACCGTTCGCCCGCCGCCACATCAACGTGACCGGCACCTACTCCTCAGGGATGAACGGAGGTAAGGGTTCAGCTGTTCTTGAAGGGGTTGAGGGTCTTGCCGGCGAGGTAGGCCAGGCGGTTGGGCAGGGGTTTCATGGCGGCGGCGGAGATCTTGTTGACGAGTCCGGGGACGCACACGGGCTTGCCCTTCTGGACGGCTTTCCAGCCTTCGGCCACGACGGCTTCGGGCTGCTGCCACAGGATGCCGGGCAGGTGGTTGGCTTTGTCGCGGGTGCCCATGACGTCGTGGAACTCGGTGTGGGTGAAGCCGGGACACAGGGCGGTGACGTGGATGCCGTGGGGTTTGAGCTCCATGTCGAGGGCTTGGGAGGTGTTGAGGACGTAGGACTTGATGCCGGTGTAGAGCAGGCTGGCTGCGGGCGGGGCGAACGCGGCGACGGAGGACAGGTTGACGATGCGGCCCCAGCGGCGCTCCTTCATGCCGGGGATGACGCGGTGGACGACTTCGGTCTGGGCGGTCACCATCAGCTGGATCTCTCCGGCGAGAGTGTCCCAGGGGGTGTCGGCGAACGCTGTCTTGCCCGACAGTCCGGCGTTGTTGATCAGCACGTCAATGTTCAGGCCCTGCTCGTCGGCGTATCGCAGGATCGCTGCGGGGGAGGCGGGGGCGGTGAGGTCGGCGGCGAAGACCTCACATCGGACCTTGTGCTGTTCGGTGAGCTGGGCGGCGAGTTCGTGGAGGCGGTCGGCGCGGCGGGCGACCAGCAGGAGTTGGTAGCCGCGGGCGGCCAGGTGGCGGGCGAACGCCGCGCCGATGCCTGCGGAGGCGCCGGTGATGAGCGCGGAGCGGGGGACGGTGGTCACGTCAGGGATCCTTCGGTCGGGCTGATGGTGAGGGGGCCGCTGCCGGGGAGCCGGGTGATGAGGTCGGCGCCGAACAGGGTCGCGGGCGTGTGCGCGCCGAGGCGGGGGGCGGTGGCGGCGAGGAGGTCGGTGACGGCGGTGAGGGCGCCGTCGATGGTGAGGCGGTAGGGGTTGGCCGTGGTGATGCGGGCGGTGGCCCGCCGGCCGGCCGGGTCGGTGGTCTCGCCCCACACGTGGGCGCTGCTGGTGGCCCGTCGGTTCGCGTCGGGGCCTTTCACCGTCTTGTCGATCAGCTTGTGCGCGGCGTCGCGGACGCGGGGACGGGCCAGCAGCCCGGTGAACCGCCTGCTGATCCGGGTGGCGCGGATCAGCGGGGAGGGCATCGGGAGGTACACCTCGATGTTGGGGATCGCGGTGCTGTGGTGGGCGCTGTGGAGGTCGGCGGCGGGGAAGGCGAGCGCGGGTTTGGTGCCGTTGCCGAAGTCGATGCGGGCGGTGCGTCCGCCCAGCGGGGTCGGGGTGATCTGGCCGTCGATGCGGACGCGGCCTCCGGCGGCCATTCCGTCCAGGATCGTCTTGACGGTCCCCGGTGACAGGGCCAGCGGCAGGTCGAACCCGAGCCGCAGGCGGGTGGCCTCGGGCATGGCCTGGTGGAGGGCGGCGGCGAGGCAGTCGGTGGGGATGACGTCGAAACCGACTCCGGGACAGACCACGACACCAGCAGCGCGGGCCTGGCCGTCGATCTCGCGGGCGTAGGCGAAGACGTCCATCTCGCCGGTGATGTCGAGGTAGTGGGTGCGGGTGCGCACGCAAGCGTCGATCATCGGGGGCGCCGTCACCGAGAACGGCCCGGCGCAGTGCAGCACAACGTCGATGCCGGACAGCCACGCGTCTGCGTCGCGCAGGTCGAAGATCCGGTAGTCCAGGCCGAGGTCCTCGGCCAGCAGCTTGACCGCCGCGAGGTTCCGGCCGGCGAGGACCGGTTCCAGGCCCCTCTTGCGCGCCTCCCGGGCGATCAGCTCGCCGGTATAGCCGTTGGCGCCGTACAGCAGCCACTTCGTCACTGGGCGGCCTTCTTCGGGCCGGGCAGTTCACGCGGGCCCGGGGTGAAGCCGCGGCGAGCGGTGCCGATGTCACCGCGGTAGGCGCCGACGGGACCGGTGAGCAGGAAGGGCAGGGGGATGCGGCGCTGCCGTGCGGTGAATCCCCACGTCCCGATGCCCAGATATACACCGGGCGCCGCGCGGCGGACCTCGTCGACCATGTTGATCGCCCCGCACATCGAGGCGTAGGCGCGGTAGACGAGCGTGTAGGCGGGACGGCCGTCATAGCGCGACGATGCGACGAGCGTGTGCATCGCATAGCGCTGCCGGACGCGGCCGAACTGGCGGAAGGTGTTGTAGCCGCGCCCGGTCTGGCCGTCGACGGGCCGGAACGCCTTGCACAGCCACGGCGCGAGCGGATTCGACACCGTGCCGCGTCCGGTCACCGAAGCGAGCAGGTTGGGCTGGGCCAGCAGCCGGGCGGCGTACTCCCCGTCCATCTCCTCGATGGACGGGGCGGGCAGCGTGGCGAAGAACGCCAGCAGCCCGGTGGTGTCCAGCCCGAGCAGCTCGGCAGCCGGGTGGTCGGTCTGCATGGGGGCCCACCTCACTTCTTGAACGGTCTTCAAGAAACCTAGCGCCTTCTTGAGGGTCGTTCAAGATAGGGTGTGGGGGTGCCCCGGAACCGACGCCCCCAAGACCGCGAGGAGAAACGCGAGGAGATCCTCGCCGCCGCCCAGCGGCTGTTCATCGACGACGGCTACGAGTCGGCGTCCATGGGCCAGATCGCCAAGAACGCCGGCGTCACCGTCAACACGATCTACTGGTACTTCCGCGACAAGGACGACCTGCTCATCGCCGTCCTGGACCGCCTGCTGGCCGAAGCCCTCGCCCAGTACGCGACCATCGCCGACCGGCCGCTCAACGACCGGCTCCTGTGGGCCGTCGACCAGCTCGAACGGCTGCACGGCCTCGTCAACACCGTCCACACCCGCGCCCTGGCCTCACCCGCCGTCCACGCCTGGCACACCGGCTTCCACGAACTCGCCGACACCCTGGTCGCCGACGACCTCCGCAAAGCCGGCGCCGCCGAAGCCGACCTCCCCGCCATGACCGCGATCGGCACCTTCGTCATCGAAGGCCTCCTCACCCACCGGCACGGCGACGCCGGCAAACGAGCCGTGATCGACCTCCTCGTCCACAAGCTCACCACCGTGCCGACCTGAACCTGACCGGAAGCCATCTCGCCGCACCACGCAGGCCCACATCGCAACGGCGAGCGGCGGCAAAGCCTCCCCCCGGACGGAGTGTTGAGAATCGTTCGATTCCCTTCGACACCCCGCGTGCAGTCCTCTTCACTACCCGGTCGCATCGGAAATCCGTCGGTAGAACGTGTTGAGAACTTCGGGTTTTCAACAACACCGACGGCACCGTTTTCCTGAACTTTCCAGCTGTGACGACGTTCCCGGGCGACGCCCCGCCCTTCGCGGTGATCCGCCAGGCCGCCGACGATCTTCTCGGCGCCGAGCCCGCGATCCTCACCGGCGCGCTCGTCGGATACGCCCGGGTCTCCACCAAGCCCAGCGACTCGACCGCCAGACCCTGGCCTTGAAGGCCGCGGGCCGCATCCGGAGCTTCGCCGATAAGAAGTCCGGCAAGGACGCCGAGCGCGGAGAGCTCGCCACGGCGCTGGACTACCTGCGGCCCGGCGATACCCTGGTCATCCCTCGCTGGACCGGCTCGCCCGCTCCCTGCAGGACCTCATCACGATCGTCGCCGACCTGCGCCGCCGCGGCGTCGGGTTCCGATCCCTGAAAGAGGCCCTCGACACCACCACGCCGGGCGGCCGCCTGGTCTTCCACGTGTTCGCCGCCCTCGCCGAGTTCATCCGCGAACTCATCATCGAAGGCACCCACGAGGGCCTGGCCGCCGCCAAGGCCCGCGGCGTCAGCCGCTCCGCCATCTACGAGTACGTGCCCGAGCTCAAGCCCACCGGACTCCAGCGGGTCAAGACCGGCGTTCCCGACCCACCTCCCCCACTCACCGAGCACTCACAAGCGCCTTCTGACCTGCATCAATCTCAGCCTGAGCGACATTGGAACGAAAAATCACGCTAGCGAGCGCTCAACCGCACGCTCCTGGCGGGACTTTTCGTTCCAATGTTCGTCAGGCCCAAGACAAACAGAAAGAAGCCCCGGTCCCTCTCGGGTCGGGGCTTCCTCGGTGTCATGTCCGGGCGTTAGCGCTTCAGAACCGCCACGAGGCTCGCGAACTCGTCGCGGCGCAGGGTGAGCTTGGCGCCGGCCGGGTCTTTGCTGTCGCGGATGCCCACGGCCTCGCCGAGGTCGGCCAGTTCGACGCAGTTGTCCCCGGCCTCACCGCTGCACGACGACTTGCGCCAGGTCACGTCCATCGCTCTTTCACAACCTTCCGCATCAGCTCGACCGACGCCTTCGGCGAAAGCGCCTCCGCCTGAAGCCTACTGAAGATCTCGCTGACGATCGTGAGGTCTTTCGGCTCCACAGTCGTCTCGCCGCCGATACTGCTCTCGATGTACGCCACCTCGCTGCGGTCGGGTTGCGTGGCGATGGTGAAGGCGGCCCGGGCATCCCGCTGGTAGCCAATCGGAGCGATCTGAATCGTGATGTTCTCACGCTCCGACATCTCGATCAGATGCTCCAACTGCTCGCGCATGATCTCTGGCGACCCGACCTCGCGGAGAAGGACGGACTCATCCAGCACAACGAACACGGTGGGGGCGTTCGGCTTGGTGAGGATGCTCTGACGCCGCAGCCGGTCGAGGACGGCTTCATCGTTGCCGAGGATCACTCTCGCGTACGGCTCGGTCTGAAGAAGCCCGTAGACGATCCTGGTCTCGAACGCGCGCAGCGAGTCAGCGGACGCCTCGGCTCGGGGGAAGTCTGCAAAGAACTTCGGGTAGCTGCTGGAACGCAGGAGTTCATCCCATGCATCGACCAAGGTGGTGCCCGAGTCCAGCGCCTTGTCCAGTCGTTCGGCGAAGTCTTTGCGGCACTTGGTGCGCCCAGACTCGACCTGCGAGATGTAGCTGCGGGTCACTGCTGCCCGTGCTGCGAGTTCCGTCCGATTGAGCCCTGCTTCTTCTCGGAGGCGCGTGACCTCTGTGCCGAAAGAGACGGTCTTCGATGTCGGTTTGCGTGCGGCCACTGCTTCGCCTCCACGTGAGCGAGGGGAACCCACCTACCAGCGATCGTCAGCGCCACGTGTGTGCTGGGGCGCTTCGGTGGTAACGCTACGCGGCGGAGTTCAGTCTGTGCGGTGAGTTACCGAAACCGTCCTGGCAGCGAAGGTCGTGCCGATGTCCGCAGCACCGCAAGCTCCTGAAGTCCCGACGCTCGTCCTCAATTCCACCGATCAGGCACCACGCCTCGCGCGCCGGTTCCTCGCCGAACAGTTCGCTGGCTGGGGCATCACCGACGACTACACAGGCCGCCTCGTGATCTGCGAGCTGACCACGAACGCCTACAGGCACGGCGAAGGCCCGATCGTCGTCCGGCTCTTCCTCGACCCGGACGATGGGCGACCGGTGATCGAGGTATCGGACACCGGCACGGGACATCCCACCGTCCAGCCCCAGAACTACGCCGCCACCTCCGGCCGGGGCCTGCAGCTCATGGCGGAGCTCGTGCACGAATGGGGAGTCAAACGCCTCGCCGGAGACCGCGAGGTCGTCTGGGCCAAGCTGCCCTGACCATGCGAGATGGAAGGCACAAAGCGCTGGGACCATGCTCCGGTGAGGAGACGATGCGAGTCACGTTGCTGCTACTGCAGTACCTCTTCCCGGAATGGTCGATCACGCTGGATCGAGAAAGGATCTGGAGGGCGACGGGGCGCGTTCTGATCTCTGCGTCCGACCTGGACGGATTTCTGGACCTGCTCCACACCGCCGACCCGGGAGCCTGCGAGCGCGCCATCCTCCAGCTCCGAGAGCCCGGATGAGCGACCGGCGAGAAGCAGCCCTCCCTGAGACGTCGCGATGGAGAGCCGTTCGATCACGGCCGTCGTCGACCGGGGCGGACTGGGTCCGTAGGAGCTGACGGCGCTGTTCTGCTCTGTGCATTCTGCGGCAGCGGAGCCCACGCATTCGGGAAGGCGGCCATGGCCAGGCGCGCTTGTGCGTTCGGGCCGGTCGGCGGGGGTGCGGGGGCATGGCCCGCTGGTCGTGCTTGTCGCGTGTGCGCGGCGGCCCTTCGAGCGGCGTCGGCCTGCAGAAGTCCCTCGCCCCGGAGCCGGTCGAGGAACTCGCTGGTCGTCGCCGACTCGTCCGCCGCGCGGCGGACGGCCGTCCGCAGCACGGCCCGTCTCGTCCGCTCGGATAGATGCCGTCCGTCCAGTGGGCAGAACTGGGACGACGCGCGGACGGACCCGTCCGCGCCCGTCCACCGGCGGCGAAGCTTGGGCAGTGTGAGGTCGGCAGCGAGCTTCCCGCCGCCGTACCAAACGGGACGCCCGTCGCCGTTCAGATCATCGGGGAGGGCGACGGCGTAGCCGGTCATCTCGCCGGCCGTCCGCTCGCTGAAACGCCGGCGGATCAGGACACCCTCGTCACGCAGCCGCCGGAAGAACTCCGCTTCGCTGCTCGCTCCGGCCGCCGCCGTCTGGACTGTGCGTCGCAGAAGCGTGCGGGACGGTAGCGGCCGGCCGTGGCGGGCGGCTTTCTCGATCTCGCCCCGGCTCGGCCGCCGCGCCGCCGTCCGGTCCGCCGGAGCCGTCCGCCGCAACCCATACCGCTGCTCGACCGCGCGGCAAGCGTCCCGGACGCGGTAACCGTCGTTCCACACATCGGGCCGACCGCCGTCCTGGCGCGCCAAGGTCGCCACGATGTGGACATGGTCGGTGGCATGGCCTGGCAGAAACTCTCCGCCGGCGCCGGAGCCAAGGGGCAGCGCTACTACGAGTGGGCTCTGGCCGACATCACAGGCGAGGGGCCCGGCCACCACCAAATCCTCGTCCGCCGCAACCGGCGCACCCGTGAACTCGCCTTCTACCGCTGCTACTCAGCCACCCGGGTTCCACTGTCCACCCTGGTGCGGGTCGCCGGACGCAGATGGACGGTCGAGGAGACCTTCCAGTCCGGCAAGGACCTGGCCGGACTCGACCAACACCAGGTCAGACGCTGGACCTCCTGGCACCGCTGGGTCACCCTCGCCATGCTCGCCCACGCCTTCCTCACCATCGTCCGTGCCGACGAACACGCACGCCACCCCAGGTCGGACGAGCTGATACCGCTCACCTGCAACGAGATCCAACACCTGTTCGCCCCGCTCGTCGTCCGGCCTGGCCACAGCCCGGCCCATCGGCTCGACTGGTCCGACTGGCGACGCCGTCACCAGGCCCGATCCCAGGCCGGCCACTACCACCGACAAGCCACTCAACCATGAAGACCACGATCTACAACTGGAGTACTAAGCGGCCTGCCCGAACCCGACCGCCGGCGCCTGGCCGCCGCGCGCACGCCCGCGGCCCGCATGCTGGCCGCACTTCCGGCGCACCACCCCACCGCGATGTGACCGGGTCCCTGCGTCCAGGCCGGTCTCCGCCCGTATGACGGCGAGAGCGTTCAGGGCCGCCACCCGCGCGGCGTCCCGGCCTGCGGCCAGGTCGAGCTCCGCCCCGAGGCGTCCCGTCACCGCCGGCCTCCCGTCGCGCAGGGGCAGCATGCCGCTGAGGAAGAGCAGGCCGGACGCCTCCACGGCGGGGACGTAGCCGCCGAGCGGCCGGGGCGGCTCGGGCAGCTGCAGTCCGACGGCGGTCAGGCGTGCGGTGACACTCATCGGGCGTCGCCGTCGGGCCGGGCGATCAGCGCCCCGACGACCTCGTCGGCCTGACCGGGCTTCCACGGCGTCCCGAGGAGCGTGTAGTTCATGCGCGGGAAGAAGCCGAGCCGGGTGCCGAGCTCGCCGCTGAGGAGCGTCATCCGCTCGGCGCCGCTGGTGTCCCAGGGGGTGATGAAGTCGGTGTAGTCGGCGTTGAACGGGTTGGTGATGTCAATGAGGATCTTGCCGGCGAGCACCGTGCGCAGCGGTTCGATCTGGTCCAGCAGGCCGTCGCGCAGGAAGATCGCGGGCAGGACGACGGGCGCGTCGAGCGCCTGGTCGTAGTCGCCGGAGGCGAGGCCGGGGAGGGCGAGGGCCGGCGGCGATCCGGCGCGAGCGTTCGGTGTCGCGGGAGCCGAGCACGACCTCGTGCCCGGCCCGGGCGTACATCGCCGCGAGCCGCACGCCCATCCGTCCAGTGCCCAGGATGCCGATCTTCACTGCCGTTTCCTTTCGGTGGTGTTCGTTCCGTCGAAAGGCGGAGGCGCCGCGCATCGCACGGCGCCTCGCCAACCCCGGGCAACCTCGCTGGCCCCCATGAGCGGTGGAGCGCGGAAGGTGGACGTGAAGGTGCTGCGCGCGCTCTCCAACCAGGCGCGGCTGGACATCCTGCACTGGCTCAAGGACCCCGCCGCGAACTTCGGGCACCAGGCGGTCGGCGACTTCGACGTCGAGGGCGTGTGCGTGTCGGTCATCCAGGAGCGGGCGGGCATGTCGCAACCGACCGTCTCGGCGCACCTGAAGGTCTTGCACGAGGCCGGGCTGGTCACCCGGAAGAAGGCCGGCGCCTGGCAGTACTACAAGCGCGACGAGCCCGCCATCCGCGGCTTCGCCGAGACTCTGCTCCGGGAACTCTGACAACGAAACCGGCCCGTCCCCGAACGCCGGCGTTAGGGGCGTGCACGAATTGACGGCGATCGGTCAGTCGGGACAGTCCCTCCAGAACGGACATGACGTTCAGGCTCATGGGGCTGATCGCAGACGCGGGCGATCCGCGCGTGCGGGCGTGGACTTCCGTGTGCCGGGCCGTGGCGCTGTAGCTCGGGGCGTATGCCGAGGTCGTCCTGCACGACGCCCAGCGCGACCAGGTGCCGGCGATCTGGAACCCATCATCCGGGTGAGCAGTGCCCCGCGTTCGCCCCCGCTCTGCGTCACAGGCTGCTGCAGCGCATCCGGCTCAAGTCTCGCGTCATTCAGGGGCGCCTCGTTCGGCCTGGGCCTCCCCCTCTCCAGGTTGCCAACGCCGCGATGTCGGCGACCACAGACGGCGTATTGATGTCACCACTCGGTGATCAACCCAGCTGGCGTAGTCGAATTACGACCTACCTTGGCGTTCCCCTTCTTCTGGAGAAGCCTGGGAACGTATCCTTCGTGCTCGCCCGTTGTGTCCAAGTTGATTCTCCATTCCGTGGAACGGGAGCAGAGAAATGTTTGAACGTGGCCGGGAACGCGCATGGGGCATTCGTGCGGGAGTGGGGGCGGTGTCCCTTCTCCTGGCCTTGTCCGCATGCGGTGGCGGCGACGACGGCTCCGACCCCCCGTCCAAGAAGCCCGGCAGGCCGGAGGGGAAGGCGCCCGGCACGGGAATCGCGGTCCCGATGGCGCACCGCGCGGGCCCGGCGCACGTCGAGCTCCTGGCGCTGGGCAGGACGGCCGGCAACTCTGTCACGGGGCAGTTCCGCGTCTTCAACGACGGGCAGACGGTACTGGACCCGCGGATCAGCCTGTTCGAGGGCGAGAACAAGGCCTCGGACACCAGCCTGGACGCCAGCGGCATCGGGCTGCTGGACGGTGCGGGCGGCAAGCTCTACATGCCGCTGAGGACCACCGGCGGCACCTGCCTGTGCTCCTCGCTCAACGGCAAGAAGATCCCGCCCGGCGGCTCGCTGGACATCTACGCGGTGTTCCCCGCCCCGCCCGCGAACGTGCGGACGGCGACGGTGACGATGCCGCTGACGGTGCCGATGCAGGAGGTGCCGATCTCCGGTGACGCGGTGCAGCCGCTGCCCGAGCAGACCGTCGACCCGGGCTCGTCGAAGCTCGCCGCGCCGCGCATCTACACCGTCGCGGGCAGGGCCGAGGGCGACGAGCAGTCCGTGGACGACGACGGCGGGAACCGCGCGGTCCGGCTGTCCGCCGACGTGCTGTTCGCCCTGAACAAGGCCGACCTGACCCCGAGGGCCGACAATCTCCTGCGCGGAGTGGCCGAGCAGATCGACGGCTCCCGCGGCAGCGCGGTCAAGGTCGACGGTTACACCGACTCCAGCGGCAACGACGCCATCAACCAGCCGCTGTCGGAGCGCCGCGCCAAGGCCGTGGCGGACCGGCTCAAGCAACTGGCCACCCGCACCGGCGTCACCTTCCAGACCGCCGGGCACGGATCGGCCGACCCCGTGGCGTCCAACAGCAGCGAGAGCGGCCGCCGCAAGAACCGGCGGGTCACCGTGAGCTTCACCATGCCGCCTCCCCCGGCCGCTCCGGCGAGCGGCAAGCCGTACCGCTGGGCTCCCGGGAAGCCGACCTCGGTGAAGACCGCCCCGTTCACCGCGGCGGAGGCCAAGGGCCTGACCGCCGAGGTGAACTCCGTCCACCGCGACGCGGCGGGCCTGACGACCTTCGTGTGGACGCTCCGCAACGACGGGCAGTCCAAGGTCGCCGTCCGCTCGGCGTTCGAGCTGGACGCCCAGTACAACGGCTTCTTCAGCCCGCGTCCCCAGAGCACCGACGGCATCTCGATCCTCGATACCGCCACCAGGGTCTGGTACTACCCGCTGCGCGCCTCCAGCAAGGAATGCGTGTGCATGTCCATGTCCCGTCCGGACGCCAAGGGCGACCTCAACCCGGGAGAGAGCGTGACCTACTCCGGTGTCTACCGGCTTCCCGCCGAGGCCCAGACCGTGGACATCGACTTCCCCTGGTCCGGTCAGGAAGGCCTCCGCATGAAGGGCGTCCCGGTCAATTGACGCGCTTCCCGGTTTGGCGGCCGGGGATTCCGCCTGCGCCGCGTGTGCGGCGCAGGCGATGGCTTCTAAGCGGAGGGGCTTGCGGTCCCTCCGCAGGCGTTCAGCCTGTCCGCCCGGCGGCCAGGATGTTGCGCGCGGCGTTGACGTCCCGGTCGCGTGCACCGTGCGGCACGCGCACGCCCACTCCCGCCAGGGCCAGCCCGGAGATTTGGCCGTCGCGCGGACGAGAGCAAGCAGCCGGTGCACCTGCTGCACGTCCAGCCGCCTGCCAGCGCATCCGCGCACTCAACGCCGCGATCTGGCACAACTGGCTGATCGGCGCTCCGGTCAGACGGTCACTGATCGCCTACGACCACTGAACACACGATCTATAGATGTCAGGCGCCGTGCGGGTGTGCCGGCCGCTTGGCCGGTGTGAAGTACGGCAGTACTTCCGGATTGGCCATGGCGTCCGGGTCGGCGGCCTGGGCCACCGGGGTGCCGAGGAGGATTCTGCGGACCGGCACTTCGAGTTTCTTGCCCGACAGCGTGCGCGGGATGCCGGGGACGGCAGTGATCTCGTCTGGGACGTGCCGGGGGGACAGGGCCGATCGCAGTGCCGAGCGAAGCCGTCCGCTCAGTTCGCCCGTCAGCGCGGCGCCGTGCGTGAGCTGGACGAACAGCAGCAGTCGGCCCTGCTCGCCCAGTTGCCCGGTGTCCACCACGAGGGAGTCGGCGACCTCGTCGAACGCCTCGACCACGCGGTAGAAGTCCGCGGTGCCCATGCGCACGCCGCCGCGGTTGAGGGTGGAGTCGGAGCGGCCCTCGATCACGCATCCGCCGTCCGGCCGGATTCTGATCCAGTCACCGTGCCGCCAGATGCCGGGGTACCTCGCGAAGTAGGAACCGCGGTAGCGGTCTCCGTCCGGATCCTTCCAGAAGGAGACGGGCATGGACGGCATCGGCTCGGTGAGCACGAGTTCGCCGACCCGGTCGACCACAGGTACGCCCGCCTCGTCGTATGCCTCCACTTTCGCGCCGAGGCTGCGGCACTGGATGACACCGGCGTGCAGCGGCAGCAGGGGGCAGGGGCCCACGAAGCCGGTGGCCACGTCGGTGCCGCCGGAGAAGGAGCCGACGAGCAGGTCACGTCCCACGTGTTCGTACAGCCAGCCGAATCCCTCGGGCGGCAGGGGGGAGCCGGTCGAGCCGATGCCCCGCAGGCGGGACAGGTCGTGGGTCGTGCCGGGCTCCAGGCCGGCCTTCATGGACGCCAGAATGTACGGCGCGCCGACGCCGAAGTAGGTCACGCCCGTCTCCGCGGCAAGCCGCCAGAGGGCGTCGCCGTTCGGCGCGCCGTCGTACAGCACCACTGTCGCGCCGAGCAGCAGGCCGCCGACCAGGTAGTTCCACATCATCCAGCCGGTGGTGGTGAACCAGAAGAACACATCGCCGCGGCCGATGTCCTGGTGGAAGGAGAGCGCCTTCAGGTGCTCCACCACGATGCCGCCGTGGCCGTGGACGATCGGCTTGGGCAGCCCGGTGGTGCCGGAGGAGTACAGGATCCACAGCGGGTGCTCGAACGGGACCTCGTCGAAGTCGAGCGCCGCCCCGGGCCTGGCCAGGTCCGCGAACAGCAGGCCGTCACCGGCCGGGAAGGCCGCGGGGTCGAGGTAGGGGATCAGGACGGTGGTCCGAAGGGTCGGCAGGGCCCTTTCGATCGCGCCGACGACGTCGCGCCGGTCGTGCTCCCTTCCGTTGTAGGCGTAGCCGTCCACCGCGAAGAGCACCTTCGGTTCGATCTGGGCGAATCGGTCGATCACGCTGGGCGCTCCGAACTCGGGCGGGCAGGACGACCAGATCGCGCCGAGCGACGCGGTCGCCAGGAAGGCGATCAGGGCTTCGGGGATGTTCGGCAGATATGCCGCGACGCGGTCTCCCCTGGTGACGCCCAGTTCCGCGAGCCCCGCACGGACTTCCGCGACCCGGCGGGCCAGTTCGCCGTAGGTCAGCCTCCGCTCGTCCCGCCGGCCCTCGGTGCGGAAGATCACCGCGCAGGCGTCCGGGTCGTGGTCGGGTCGCAGGACGTTGCGCGCGTAGTTGAGCGTCGCGCCCGGGAACCATCGGACTCCCGGCACGGCTGAGGGATCCGGTACCTGGACCGGCCCGCCACCGCGTTCGCCGAGCACACCGAAGGCGGACCAGATCGCGTCCCAGAAACCGGCGGTGTCCGTGACCGACCAGCGCCACAACTCGTCGTAGGAGTCGAAGCCCTGGGCGGCCATGAAGCGGGCGACGTGGGCGGTGCGCTGGACGGCCTCGGACGGCTCCCACAGCAGGTCACCTTCGGCGATGGGCACGGACGGTCTCCTGGATCAACTCGGTGCGGGCATGCCTGGCCGCCGCGGCGGCCTTGAACGTGCGGGTGGGGTCCGCTCGGGCGCCGGCCCGGGTCAGAGGCCGTCGACGATGAAGAGCCGCCGGTCCAGTCCGCCGCGGGAGGCCTTGATCGCCTCGGCGTAGGACGCGGAGGCATACCAGCGACGTGCGTCGTCGACCGTTTCGAAACGGATGACGACCAGCCGCTCCCCCTCGTCGAACGATCCTTCGAGCGTCTCGGGGATGGCGTCGCGCGCCAGGTAGGTGCCGCCGAATTCCTCGACCGACCTCTTCGCGAGCGGCTTGTAGGCGGCGACCGCCTCCTTGTCGAGGATGGTCACTTCTGAGATCACATACGCGGGCACGGCTGGGGCCTTTCGGTCGGTGGCGCGGTCATGCGCCAGTGATCGGTGAGATCGGGCCGGGGATGGTGGGGCCGGCGACGCGTCCGACGAGGGTTCCGTTCTGGAGGACGCCGGGAGTGTCGTGCGCGGGAAGGATGTACCGGTACCGGGTGATCTTCTTGATGGCCCCGATCTCCTCCAGGACGGAGGTGGTGAAGTTGTTGGTCAGCGCCGGCTCGCCGACCGCGAAGGCGCAGGATTGCAGCTGGGCCATCGCCGTCTCGTCCGGGTGGCGCAGCAGGCTGGCCTCGAGGTCGTAGATCAGGTCGCCGCAGAGGCAGGCCTGCCCGTCGGCGGTGTCGACCACCACGCTCAGCGATCCGGCGGTGTGCCCGCGTGAGGCGTGGCAGCTGATCCCGGGTTGCAGCTCGACCGGGCCGGAATGGTCCAGGTCGAGGTACCGCAGGGCTCCAGGGGTGTACATCCGCTCCAGGATGTGGGCCAGATCCTGCTTGGCGTAGGCCAGGCCCTGG
Source organism: Actinomadura sp. (assembly GCF_044508335.1). NCBI lineage: Bacteria > Bacillati > Actinomycetota > Actinomycetes > Streptosporangiales > Thermomonosporaceae > Actinomadura > Actinomadura sp. Next base: position 51,643 of record NZ_JBIQHY010000025.1, on the reverse strand, counting down.
ACCCCGCTGAAGGCGCACGACATCTCACTGCGGTTGACGACGACCGGCACCGACATCGGCACCTTGTCGAGGTGGCCGGCGTGATCGCGGTGCAGGTGGGTCACGACCACGCAGCTCAGGTCGGAAGGCGTGGTCCCGTACCGGGCCAGTTGCTCTTCGAACCCCTGGCCCTCGGCGACCCGCCCGCCCCGCCCGAGGACGGAAGGGTCCCGGTAGCCCGCGTCGACGAGGATGGGCGCCGGGCCGCCGACGATCAGGTATCCCTGTGCGGGCACCGCGACGGTGGTGCCCGGGGCGCGCCCCCGGACCTGCTGGGAGGCGTCGATGATGACCGAGCCGAAGTTCAGGCGGTGTATCTGATAGTCCATGGATGGCTCCTGTCCGATCCGCAGGGCGGACGGATGGTTAGAAGTAGGCGGCGCTGAGCGTGTCGTGGCCGAAGGCGTCATCGATCGGCTCGGCCAGGCCGTCGCGCATGATGTACCCGCGGTCGCATCGGGCACCGAGCAGCGTGGTGTTCTGGTCGACGAGCAGCACCGACAGGTTCTGCGTCCGGGCCACCCGCGCGAGCACGGCCGAGATGTCCAGTGCGGCCTTGGGAGACAGGCCGAGGCTCAGCTCGTCCACCATCAGCAGCACCGGCCGGGCCATGAGCCCGCGGGCGACGGCCAGCATCTGCTGCTCGCCGCCGCTGAGCAGGGCCGCCCTGCGGTCGGCCAGCTCGGCCAGGCGCGGGAAGGCGTCGAGGACGCGCCTTTCCTCCCGTGCCGCGCCGCCCGCCTTCCCGGCCGCCACCGCCCCGTACCGCAGGTTCTCCCGGACCGTGAGGGTCGGGAAGACCTTTCGCCCCTCGGGGACGTGGACCAGGCCGAGCCGCGCGACGGCGTCCGGGCGGGAGGGCAGGCGGTCGCCGCGCAGCAGCGCACGGTCGCAAGAGCGCGGGATGGCTCCGGACAGCGCGCGCAGCAGGGTGGTCTTGCCCGCCCCGTTCAGCCCGGCGATGCCGACGGTCTCGCCTTCCCGGATCTCCAGGTCGCAACCGTGCAGGACGGGAACCCCGCCGTAGCCCGCGCGCAGCCCGCTCACCTCCAGGATCGTCTGCGTGCTCATTGGATCGCTCCCGGGACGGGGGTCTGGGCGGACGGTGCACCGTCCCCGACGAACACCTCGCGCACCAGCGGGCGGTCGAACACCTCCTCGGGGTCCCCCGCGGCGATGACCCGCCCCGCCGCCAGGACCGTCACCTCCTGCGCGACCTCTTTGACCCAGCCGACGTGGTGGGAGACGACCAGGACCGTGAGCCGTGCGCGGAGTCTGGCGATCAGCGCCGAGACCGCCGTCATCTCCGCACCGCTCAGCCCCGCCGTGGGTTCGTCCATCACCAGGACGGAGCCGTTCATCGCCACCGCGCGCGCGATGTCGACGAGCTTGGCCTCGGCCAGGCTGAGCGCGCTCGCCGGTGTGCCGTGGCGGTGCTGCGGGACGCCGACGAAGGCCAGCGCCTGGGCGGCTTTGCGCCGTTCGGCGCGTTCAGCGCGGCGGTGAAGGCCGAGCAGGTCGCCGAGCAGCCCGGTCCGCTGCTCCCGGCGCAGCCCCAGCGTGACGTTCTCCAGGCAGGACAGGTCCGGCACCAGCGACGGATTCTGGAATGTGCGGCTGACGCCCGGCCGCCGGCCCCGCCTGCTCCCCGGCCGGCCGGAGGCCGCGACAGGTTCACCGCCGACGGTGATGTGTCCGGCGGATACCGGCTCCAGTCCGCTGACGCAGTTGAGAAGCGTGGTCTTTCCGGCCCCGTTCGGGCCGACGAGGGCGTGCACATGGCCCGGCTTGACCGTGAGGCCGGCGCCGTCGAGCGCCCGGACGCCGCCATAGTCGATCACGAGGTCGTCGACCTTCAGGGCGTCCTGCCGGTTCCCCTCCGGGTCGGCGCTCATGACTCCCTCGGGGGTGGTGTCCGGCCCGGCCGACAGCAGAGGATCGGGGGGCGCATCGCCGGCACCGTCGTCGCCGGAGTGGCGGCCTGCAAGGCTCTGGCCGCCGGAGCGGCCCGCGGTGGCTCGTCGCAGACCCGTCCGACGCCACAGGGCCCGGAACGGCGTCTCGACCAGGCCGAACAGGCCGTCGCGAAAGAGGACGAGGGCGCCGAGCAGCAGGGCGGCGAAGAGGATCTGCTGGTAGGACTCGGCGATCTGCAGGTAGTCGGGAGTGAGCGTGAACACGGCCGCACCGGCGATCGGGCCGGCGATGCTGCCGAGCCCGCCGACGGCCGCCATTCCGAACAGGATGATCGACTGCTGCGCGCCGAAGCTCTCCGGAGCGATGTACCCGGCTCCCAGCGCGAGCACCACCCCGGCGGTGGCGGCGAGCGCCGACGAGTACGCGAAGGCGGCCAGCTTGGTCCGGCCCGGTGACACGCCCAGGGTCACCGACACGGTCTCGCTGCGCTTCACGAGCCGCAACGCGCGGCCGGCGTGCGAGTCGCTGTAGTTGCAGCTGAGCACGACGGCGATGAGGAGCACTGATGCGCACAGGTAGTAGTAGCCGGTGCCCTGGCTCAGGTTCACCGACCCCAGGGCCATCGCCGGGACCTGGAGCCCGGACGCCCCCTTCGTGATCGAGGCGAACGTCGTCCCGGACAGCACCGTGGTCACGGCGTAGGAGAGGAAGAACGTGCCGAGGACGAGTCCGAACGCGCGGAGCCGGATGAAGGGCAGGCCGATGATCGCGCTGATCGCGGTGACGAGTGCGACGGAGCAGACCGCCGCTGCCGCCGGCGGCATTTGCGCCTGGCCGGCGAGGATGGCGTAGCCGTAGGCGCCGAGGCCGACGAATCCGCAGTGGCCGAACGAAGGCTGGCCGAGGTAGCCGCTGAAGATGTCGAGGCCGATCGCCGCGATGGCCCAGGCCATCGTGGTGGCCATGAGGAACTGCAGCGTCGGGCTGATGGGCAGCAGTCCGGCGACGGCGAAGACCGCGACCAGGGCCAGGGCGGCGGGCCGGGTGTGCCCGCGCGCGAGTGGTGTCAGCATCAAGGGCCTCCTGAGAGGGCGTCAGAGACGCTCGGGGGTGGGTTCGCCGAACATGCCGTAGGGGCGCACCAGAAGGGTGAGGAGGAAGAGCCCGAAGACGGCGAGCAGTGAGAGGTCGGCATTGCCGTAGTAATGCACGAAGCCCTGCACGACGCCGACGGTGACCCCGCCAGCGAATGCGCCGCCGAGGCTGGTGAGGCCGCCGATCACGACGGCCGCGAATACGTACAGCAGGGACTCGTCCATCATCCCGGCCGAGACCAGGGTGGTCGGCGCGGCGAGGATGCCGACGACGGCGGCCAGGACGGCGGTGAGCGCCCACGACGCCGCTTCGAGGCGGCGGACGTTGGCGCCCAGCAGCCGCGCCGTCTCGCGGTCGGCGGCGACGCCGCGCAGCAGCAGCCCGGCCCGGGTGAACCGGAACGCCCACGCGAACGCGGCGGTCAGGATGAAGGCGATGGCCAGGACGCCCAGGTCGGCCACGGTGAGGCGCAGCGGCCCCAGGGTGAGCGCCCGGGCCGGGAAGAGCCGGGGGAAGGAGAACGGCTGCCCCTCCCCCAGGCCCTTGTCCGTGAGCGCGAACAACAGCAGGTAGAGCCCGAGCGTGCGCACCGTGAGGTTCGGCACCCCGGCATCGTCGCGGTACCGCATGACGACCGTGTAGATCACGGTTCCCAGGACGCCCAGGCCGACCAGGCCCAAAGTGATCGCCAGTGCGAGATTGAGATGGTGCCGGACGGCGAGCTCGTAGACGGCGACCGCGCCGAGGGTGGCGAGGCTCCCCGCCGCGAAGTTGGGGACTCCGGTCATCTTGAACAGGACGACGATGGCGAACCCGAGCATCCCGTAGAGCAGGCCGGTAGCGATCGCCGTCGTCAGTACATCCAGCATGGGTCGCCTCCTCGGGCGCGTGCGGTCACTACCTGTCCGTGCGGATCGGCAGTGTGCCCTTCACCGTGAAGCGGCCGTCCTTGAGACCGAGCAGGAACATGCTGCGCAATCCCATGTGGTCGCCGGCGGAGAATCCGACCGGCGGCAGCAGCGCGGAGACCTCGGCGCCGTGCATCGCCTCGAGCGCCTGCTTCAGCTTGGTCCGGGTCGGCTGCGCGCCCGCCTGCTCCATCGCCGCGACGAACACCTGCGCCGCGGCGCATCCGTAGAGGGCGAACGCGTCCGGAGCCGTCTTGGGCTTGTACTTGCGCAGCGCCGCCAGGCACTCGGCCGCCCGCGGGTCGTTGACCGGGACGGTGGGCGAGGCGGTCAGCAGCAGTTCGGCGGCCTTGGGGCTGAGTGCGTCGGCGAAGCTCTGGGAGGCCAGCACGGAGACGCCGAGGACGCCCTTCGCGGGCAGGTGACCGGCCGAGGCCATGGCGTTGAGCATCCGGGCCGCGTCCGGCGCGAGCACGGTGAGCATCAGATAGTCGGGCTTGGCGGCGGCGGCCTTGAGGGCGGCCTGCTGGAACGGCGCGTTCGCGGCGGGCAGCAGGGCCGAGTCCAGGAAGCGCGCCTCCGCCGCGGCGGTTCCCGCCTTCGCGCCGGCGACATCGTCCTCGTAGCCGGGGATCTGCGATGTCACCGCGTACACCGACCCCTTGCCCTCCTGCTTGAGCGCGAACGGGATGAGCGAGCGGGCCTGGTCGCTGTACAGCGGCAGCAGGGAGTAGACGTCCGGCTGCGTCGGCCGCACGAGCGCGGGAAGTGCGGCGTACGGGAACAGGTACGGCAGGCCGGTTCCCTTGAGGGTGGTGGCGATCGTCGCCGCGGTGACCGTGCCGCACCCCCCGAAGAGGGCGAACACGTTGTCCGAGCGCAGCGTCCGCACGTTGGCGGCCGCCCGGGGGGCTTGGTACCCGTCGTCGAGAACGGTGTTCGCGATCTTGCGGCCGTGCACCCCTCCGGATGCGTTGACCTGCGCGAACCATGCCTCGGCACCGGCGGAGGTCGGCAGGCAGACCGACGAGACGGGACCGGTGAGCGCGTTGGAGGTGCCGATGCGGATCTCGGTCTTGGTGATGCCGGCCGAGTCGCTCGCTCCGCCGCCGCCGTTCGAGGCGTCGACGCCGCATCCGGCGGCGGCCAGCGCCACCGCCGACAGCGCGGCCGTCACGGCGGTCCGCCGGTGGCGACGCGGCCGATCCGGCCGGCGCCCCGCCGCCCCGGTCATCGGGTCACCCCATGCGCCGCCAGGGCCTCGGCCTCGCTGTCCCAGTAGCTCTTGTCGTGCCAGCGGCTCGGGACCGGGGCCGTGCAGGTCTCCCCGTCGGCGACGAGCCGCGGAGCGTCGATCCCGTCGAGGATCAGGCCGGGCGTGTGCATCTCGATGAGCTCGCAGGAAGCGTCGGACCGGTTCCACGCCCAGTGCACCGCGTTCGGCGGAATGCGCAGGAAGTCGCCCGTCCGCAGGTGATAGGCGGTGTCCTCGATGAACACCCAGATCTCTCCGGACTGCACATAGTTGAGCTGCTCGCAGTCGTGGGCGTGCGGCTCGGAGTGGTAGCCGCCCGAACGAGCGGCGATCATCATGCTGGAGTTCTGGCCGAGGACCTGCTTGGTCCGCAGCTCGCCTCCGGCCACCTTCATCTCAACGACCTGTTCGTTGACCTGACTGGCTTCCGCGAAGAGCATCGCGTGTCCTTCCGAGGTGTACGGCCCGCGCCGTCGGGGTGGCTTCTCGGGTCCGCCCGGCGGTGGACGGAACCGGCGTCCTTCGCGGCTGGGCGGAAGGCAGGGGGTTCCCGTCGCGACGGCATCGCCATCGCGACAATGCCACCGATTGGGTGATTGGTGGATTGGCTCAACCAAAGAACCACTGCCGAGGCAGTCCTGTCAACACGTCCGCGTGCACGACATGGACCGGCGCCGCGGAGACGGCGGCCGGCAAAAGATCACGGACGTCCGTCAAGCACGACCCGATTGCTCCTCATAGGCGGACATGACCGCCTCCAGGAGGCCGGGGAAGCGCTCTTGGAGATCGCTCTCCCGCAGGGTGGTCCAGCGGCGCGTGCCTTCCTCGCGCTGGCGGATGATTCCGGCCTCGCGCAGTACCCGGAAGTGGTGGGTGAGCGTGGAGGGGGCGACGTCCACGGGGAAGGTGCCGCAGGCGCGCTCGGGTGAGGCGCGCAAAGTCCGCACGATCGTCATCCGAGTGGGATCCGACAGCGCGTGCAGCACGTCCAGCACATCGAACTGGTCCGGATCCGGATGAAAGAGCGCCGCGCGGCGCCGCTGCGATCTCGGCATCTCCCCACCTCTCGTTCGACATCTATCGTACAAGCTATGTACGATGTTCGACGTACTACGAACATCGAAGGAGTTTGCCGTGGACGCCCTTGTCATGACCGAGCCCTCACACGGAACGGACCGCACCGAGGTCCGCGAGATTCGGACGCCACGACCGGGCCCGGGCGAGGTGACCATCGACGTCGGCTACGCCGGGATCAACTTCCTCGACGTCATGGCCCGCCGCGGCGACGCCGGCTATGCCGCCGCCTGGCCGTACACCCCGGGCTTGGAGGTGTCCGGCACCGTCCGGGAGATCGGCCCAGGCGTGTCGAGCCTGACCGCCGGGCAGCGGGTGGCCGCGTTCACCGGGGCCGGGGGCCTCGCCGAGGTGGTCCTGGTGGATGCCGCGTACGTGGTGCCGGTGCCGGACGAGGTCCCGGCCCGGCTCGCCGCGGCGGCTCCCCTCATGCTCACCGCCGCGCTGATCCTCCTGGAAGACGCCGCGGGCCTGCGACCGGACAGGACGGTTCTGGTCCATTCGGCGAGCGGCGGCATGGGCAACGCCTTCGCGCAACTCGTGCCCGTCCTCGGCGGAGGGCGGCTCATCGGCACGGTGGGCCGCCCGGAGAAGGCCGCATCGGCGCTCAAGAGCGGATACGACGTGGTCATCGCCCGCGACGGCGATCTGGTCAGGGCGATTCGGGAGGCCACCGACGGCGCGGGGGTGGACATCGTCCTGGACCCGCTGGGCACGGCCATGCTGGAGACCGATCTGGCGGTCACCGCGCCCGGCGGCCGGGTCGTGCTGTTCGGCAACGCGGAGGGCGGACAGCCGGGGCCGCTCCCCCCGGTGGGGCGGCTGATCGGCGGGAACCTCTCGATCGGCGGGTTCAGCATCAGGGGCCTGTGGGCCTCGGCGCCAGGCCGCGCGTCCGCCGGACTGCTCCGCGCCCTCACGCTGCTCGCCGATGGCCGTTTGAACCTCGCGATCAATGAGGTCGAGTCCCTCGCCGACGTCCCCGCCGTCCACCAGTCGCTCGCCGAAGGCCGCGGCGAGGGCAAGTACGTCGTTCGCCTCCGGGGTGAACGCGCCGGAGGATGACATCCGGCGGTCAGGCCAAAGCGCCGCCGCGAATGTTTCCCCGCATTGAGGTCCCGGGCCGGTGCGGGTTCGGTCGCCGGGGCACTGGTCCTTGACATCAGCGCCCCGGCAGTGGATGGTTGGATGAACCAACCATCCAACTGGAGTCGCGGTGACAGAGATCTTCAGGGCGGTGGAGCGTCCTCGCTCAGCGGCGTCCGGGGTCGAGCAGCACCTCAAGGAACTGATACACGCGGGCCGTTTGGCAGCCGGGGACCGCCTCCCGCCCGAACGCCAGCTCGCCGAACGCCTCGGGGTGAATCGCTCGACGCTGCGCAGCGCACTGCAGTCGCTCGCCGAACAGGGGATACTGAGCGGCCGCCAGGGCGCCGGATGGGTCATCCAGCCGTCCGGTGAGATAGTGGCCGCCAACCTCGCCACCTATCTCAGCCTGGAGGACGTCACATTCGATCAATTGTTTGAAGCCCGTCGCGCCGTGGAGCCGCCGATCGCGGCGAGCGCGGCACGGCACCGGACGGACGAGCAGATCACGGCGCTCCGCGCATGTATCACCGCCATGCAGTCGACCACCGACAGCGAGTCCTATCTCCAGGCCGACTCCGACTTCCACGCGCTCCTCGCGGTCGCCTCGCACAATCCGGTGTTCTCCGTGCTGATCACCCCGACGCTGAGCTTGCTGGAAGACGTGCGCCGCCGCCTTGTGGCAGAGCAGCGCGTCATCAGCGCCAGCCATCGGGAGCACCAGCAGATCCTCGACGCCGTCGAAAGCCAGGACCCCGAGGCGGCCCATCGCGCGATGCTCGGCCACATCGATCGATTCGTGGACAGCAGCAACACGATCATGCGCGACGACCCCGCCCGCTGACCGCCGCACGGCGGCAAGGATCGCGGTGGCGCTCGCGGGCCATGGCGAGCGTCGGGCGGGCCGCGGCGATCGTCCCGCGTTCCTCCGCTGGGGAACGGGGGCATCCGGTCGGCGTCGTCCGGCTCGGCCCGGAGCCGACCCGGGCGCCGTCGCCGGTCCGGCCTGCCGGACGCCGGCCCGGCCTCGCCCTGGCACGCCGCCCGGAGCTGATCTCATCCCGGTGCTTGAGGCCCATCGCCGGCCACGGTGACGAGCGTCTTGCCGATCCCGGTTCGCCGTTCGACGGCCCTGTGAGCGGCGGCGATGTCGAGGAGCCGATACCGGGCGGCGATGGGGTGAGTGAGCGCGCCGCGAAGCAGCAGACTGGTGACATCGTCGATCGCCGAGCGCATCGCCTGCGCCGGCATGGCGAAGACGAGAACCGTACGGATCGTGACGCAGCGGCGCATGAACGAGTAGAAGGGGAAAGCCGGCTCCGGAACGGCGTCGGAGGCATAGGTCGCGATGGTCCCGCCGGTGGCGATGATGGCCTCGGTGAGCGAAAGGTTGGCGCCGAAGGCCACATCGACGACCCGATCCACACGACGGCCTCCCGTGAAGCCCAGGATCGCTTCAACGGCGTCAGGCCGCCTGTGGTCCACAACGTGATCGGCGCCGGAACGCCGCGCGGCCTCCTGCTTTTCCGGGGCACCGGCGGTGGCGATCACCGTGGCGCCACCCCATCTGGCGAGTTCGATGGCGTAGTGCGAGACCGCGCCCGCTCCCCCGGTGACCAGCACGGTCAGGCCATCGACGGGGCCGTCGGCGAAGACGCAGCGGTGTGCGGTCAGCGCCGGCACGCCCAGGCACGCTCCCGCTTCGAACGGCGTGTTCGACGGCATGCCGATCGCCTGAGCGGCGGGCACCACGACGAACTCGGCGGCGGTGCCAAAGGGCCGCTCGTGGTTGGCCGAATGCACCCAGACCCGCTGGCCGATCCGCTCGGCCGGTACGCCGGCTCCGACCCGGTCGATGACCCCGGCTCCGTCGTCACCGGGGATGACCCGGGGCGTTCGGATGGCACGCCCGCCGACTCCGGCCCGCCGCTTGACGTCAGCCGGGTTGACCCCGGCCACTTCGATCCTGACGCGCACCTCGCCGGGTCCGGGCTCGGGGTCGGGCATCTCGCCGACGACCAGTACTTCATCGGCCATGCCGTTGCGGTCGTACCATGCGGCTTTCACGCGGGACCTCCATTTTTCAGCTCGGGCCTGCTCGCCGGCACGACCACGCTTATTGGCCCATTGGTTCAACCAATCCACCATAGTGCGGGAGACACGTCAAGTGACGCCTGCGCGCCGGACCGGCCTCTGGCGTGCACGACCAGCGCCTTGGAAAGGACGCGCGGCGGGTCGCGGCGTCATCGCACCTCCTGCGCTTCGGGTCCGCTGGAACCGGCGCGCACGCGCCGCGCGGGCCGTCCCGGCCGCCACCAGGCCGCCCGGCCGAGGACGGCCAGCACCGCAGGGACGAGCACGAGCATCGCCAGCACCGCATACAGAGCGATAGCGGTCGCCAGCCCGAAGCCGAAGAGGTTGACGACCCGCTGGTCGTTGAAGACGAACGAGGTGAAGACGACCACCATCACCGAGGCCGCCGCGAGGATCACCCGTGAGGTGGACGCCACCCCTTCGATCACCGCGCGCCTGGCATCCCCGTCCCGGCGGAACTCCTCGTGGATCCGGCCGAGCAGGAAGACCGCGTAGTCGGTGGAAAGGCCGAACAGCACCGCGAACAGCATGACCGGGGCGAACGACTCCACCGGGCCGGGCTGCGCGCCGATCAGCCCCGCCGGCCACCAGCCCCACTGGAACACCGCGACCACGGGCCCGTAGGCGGCGCCCACGGCGAGCAGGTTCATCAGCACCGCGACGACGGGCACGGCGAGCGATCTGAACTCGGCCAGGAGCAGCAGGAACGCCAGGCCGGCGACGAGCAGCACGAACCAGCCCATCCTGGCGCCGAGCCGGTCGGCCAGGTCGATGCCGGTCGCGGTGGCCCCGCCGATGTGCGCCTCGGCGCCGGGCGCCGCGTCCGGCAGGACGTCCGAGCGCAGCGTGTGCACCAGGTCCTCGGTGGCGGCCGAGTCGGGCGCCCCCTCCGGGATCACCGTCAGCACCGCCGTGCGGCCCTGCGGGTCGGGCCGCGGCGGGAGCACGTCCCGCACGCCGCCGGTCTGCGCGATGGCGTCCCGCACGGCCATCGCCCGCTGCGGTGCGCGGCCGTGCCGCCCGTAGTCGACGGTGACGAGCAGCGGCCCCGTCCAGCCGGGCCCGAAGGCCGCGTCGACCATCTCGTACGCCTGCCGCTGCGTGGAGCCGGGCGGCTGCGAACCGCCGTCGGCGGTGCCGAGCCGCAGCGACCCGAGCGGCAGCCCCAGCAGCACGAACGCGCCGACGGCGAACACGATCGCGGCCCACCGGAACCGGACCACCGCGCGGGCCGAGCCGCTCGCGGCGCCGTGCGGCGGCCTGCGGCGGCCGATGCGCAGCCGGTCCAGGTTGCGGCCGAACGCCCCCAGCAGCGCGGGCAGCAGCGTCACCGAGGCGAGCAGCGTGAGCGCGACCGTGATCGCGCTGGCCAGCCCGAGCGCCGCGACGAACGGGACGCCGATCGAGTACAGGCTGAGGATGGCGACGATCACGGTGGTGCCGGCGACCAGCACCGAACGCCCCGCCGTGCCCATCGCGGCGGCGATCGCGTCCGCCGGGGCGAGGCCGCGCGCCATCTCCTCGCGATGCCGGGTGACGACCAGCAGGGCGTAGTCGATCCCCACCCCCAAGCCGATCATGGCCGCGACCACCGGCCCGGACGTCCCGATGGTCAGCACGCCGGACAGCATCGTGATCAGCGACAGCCCGGCGCCCACGCCGGCCAGTGCGGTGACGATGGGGACCAGCATGGCCGCGAACGACCCGAACGCGAGCAGCAGCACCAGGACCGCCGCGACCAGGCCGTAGACCTCCTGCCCGGACGGCCCCGTCTCGGCCTGCACCGCCGGACCGCCGAAGGCGACCTCGACGCCCGGCCCGCGCACGGGGTCGAACGCCGCCTGCGCCTTCTGCACCGACTCCCGGGGGATGTCCTTGGCGCGCTCCGTGAACTGGACGCTCGCGATCGCGGTCCGGCCGTCCGCGGACACCATGTGCCGGGCCGGCCCGAACGGCGACTGGGCCGACGCCACGTCCGGCTGGGCGCGGACGTCGGACACCGCCGCCTGCACCTTCCGCCGGACGTCGGGCGAGATCGCGCCGCGCTCGCTGTGGACCACGACCTGCATGCCGTCCCCGGCCATGTCGGGGTAGCGCGCCCGGAGTGTGTCGTAGGCGGACTGCGAGTCGGTCCCGGCCAGGGTGAGGTCGTTGCTGAACGACTCCCCCGCGGCGCGAACGCCCGCCATCGCGCCGACGACCAGCAGAGCCCACGCGGCCAGCACCCACCACCGGTGCCTGGCCGAGAAACGGCCGAGAGCGGAGAGCACGCCACCACCTCCTACGGAGAAGACACATGTTTAGACGCATGTAACACAGAAGTGTAGACACGTGTTCCACCCCGCGGTGTGGCGTAGATTCATAGCCGGACGCGCATCCCGACCCGGAGGAGCAGATGACGGTACGGTCGCCCGGCTTCCGCCGGCCCCGTCAGGACGGACGACGGCGCGTCCGCGCCCAGCTGCTCGACACCGCGCTGCGGCTCTTCAGCGAGCACGGCTACATCGGCGTCCGGGTGGAGGACATCGCCAAGGAGGCCGGGGTCTCCCGGGCGACCTTCTACAAGCACTTCGCCGAACGCGAGGAGATCCTGGCCGAACTGTTCGACCGGCTCGTCCAGGACGACCCCCTGCCCACCCCGCCCGGGCCGGACACCGAGGCGCTGCCGCGCGTTCGCGAGCTCCTCACCGCCGCGGCCGCCCGGATGGTCTCCGACGAGCAGCTGGCGAGGTTCGTCTACACGCTCCCGATCCGGCACGCCGCGCTGCTGGGCGAGGGTGCCCGCCCGCCCGTCATGGAGCAGGTGGAACAGCTGGTCGAGCGGGGCGGCGCGGCGGGCGCCGTCCGGACCGACGTCCCGCCGACCCTCATCACCGCACAGATCGCCCGCACCTTCGAGGCCGCGATGCGCGACTGGGCCGAGCACCGCGCGGAGAGCGCGACCGACCACCTGTCCCTGCTGCTGGACCTGACGTTCCATGGCCTGGCCCCGGCCTGACCCCGCGTCCGCCGCACAGGGGGCCGGCCGAGCCCTGAGCGGTGCGGCCTCACTGCTGGGCGTCGATTCGGACGGCGATAAATCACCTTATTTTTCTGACTAAAGTTGTGAAACGCTGTAATGTTCTAAACGCTATACACTCCTGACTTCCGGCGTTAACTTCGATATCCCTCCCTGCTCGCGGCAAGGGGTCCTCCGGAGTCGACGCTCCCTCGGATCCGTTCGCCGCGGCTGGCCAAGGCAGGGGCCTGGAAGGGGACCGGGTCGCAGGCGACTCCCCAGCACCCGCCTGCGGCCCGGGGGCCTGCCCCAGCCGAGTTGTGGGGGCTCGTGAATGCTCCCTGCCCGGGGATGAGCGCCGCGGCCGACGCACTGCGACACGGCCTGGCCCGCTGAGGGCCGGGCGGGCCGGGCCCCCGCCCGTCCCGCCCGGCACCACGTGCGGTCTCAGCGTCGGGCGATGGCGGCGATCTCGACCACGAGTCCCGGAATCGCCAGCCCGGTCACTCCGAGCGCGGTCCACGCGGGGTACGGCTCACCGATGAAGTCGTCCTTCACCTTCGGGAACCAGTCGAGCATGGACTCGACGTCACCGACATGGTGACTGGTCAGGCTGACGATGTCGCCGAAGCCGAGACCGGCCTCCGCCAGGACCTCCCCCATTGCGTTGAACGCGTTCCTCGCCTGCTCGGCGGGGTCCTCCGGAGCCTCTCCGTTCTCGTCGAGCCCGATCTGCCCGGAGATGAACAGGAACCCGCCCGCGTCGAAGCCGGGCGAGTAGTGGTATTCGGTGTAGTTCTCCTGCATCGACGCGGGCACGATGGGCCGCCCGCGGTCACGTGACCGGGTCATCGTCTCCTTCTCCTGCCGTCGCCGGGTCCGCATCTCACGCCAGGCGGCCCAGCACGTCGGTCGCCGCGATCTTGCCCGCGCGCAGCGCGCCCTCGATGTAGCCGGACCACATCGGCGCCGCCTCGGTGCCGGCGAAATGGATGCGCCCGGCGGGCTCGCGCAGGGCCGAGCCCGCGCTGCTCAGCAGCCCCGTGGGCATGAAGGTGACCGGCGCCCCGCCGGTCCAGGGCTGGAGGGTCCAGTCGGTCTCGTGCACCCAGCGGACGTCCCGCGCCTTCTCCCCGAAGTTGTTCACCAGGATCTCGATGAACCGCTTCTCGCGCTCCTCGGGCGAGTAGGAGTGCCAGACGTCGAGATGCCTGCCGCCGATGAACCCCACGATCGTCGCCAGCGAGTCGCTGGGCTTGCTCCCGTCGAACACCCAGAACGCGAGGTCCCCGCACTCGAAGACCGCTCCCGAGTGCCCGCGCTCCTGCCAGAACGGCTCGTCGTAGCGGACCTGGTACTTCGAGAGCCGCCCCATCGGGGCTCTCACCTGCAGCTGGGCGCGCTTGGCGGGCAGGGGCGGATCGAAGACCACACGGGAACCCGCGCTGGGCGGGGTCGCGAGGATGGCGTACTTCGCCGTCAGCCTGCGGTCGCCCGAGTAGACGGCGACGCCCGAACGGCCCTGCTCGATCCTGGTCACCGGCCAGTTCAGGTGGACGTCGTCGCCGAGCCGCTCCGCGATCAGCTCGGTCACCTGCCCCATCCCGCCGACGAACCAGGCGACCTGGGCGCCGCTGCGGGTCCCGATGAGCGACTCGATGCCTTCCCCCTGGTGGACGAAGTAGGCCCAGTAGGCCATCGACACCTCGGTCGTGTTCGCGCCGTTCAGGATGTTGACCATGACCTCGTGGATCAGGCGAGCCTCAGTGCTGTGCACGTTCTGGTCCAGCCACTGCGCGACCGTCATGCCGTCCAGCTCGGCGACGTGCTCTGACGCCCAGGGCGCCGCCCAGCCCAGGCGAGCGCCGGCGTCGTCCAGCAGCTTGAAGGACTTGGCCAGTTCCTCGGCCCAGCCGGCACCGGAAGGCGGCTGGTCCTCCTCACCGACGACCACATCCCCGTTGAAGACGAAGAGGTCGTTGCCCGGTTTGACGGACGAGACCGTTTCGAGGCCGAGTTCGGCGCCGAGTTCCGGCAGGAGAACGTGCGTCTCGCCGATCCACTGGCCTCCGTAGTCGATCGCCCCGCCGGGGGCGTCGGTCTTGCTCGACCACGTCCGGCCGCCGACCCGGTCCTTGGCCTCGACGAATTTGACCTTGACGCCCTGGTCATTCAGCAGCTTCGCCGCATAGGAGCCGGAAGGCCCGGCCCCGATCACGATGACATCGGCGTCAGTTGGGCTTTTCATGAGCACTCCTTGATGACGGGTGATTGCATGAACCGGCCTATCCGGCTCTTTTTCCGGAGCCGAGCAGGCGAACGCTGTGGCTACCTACCTTGTGACCTTTGCCGCGCCGACGGGTGTCCCGTTTTGGAACACGAGGCCCGTCCGGCTCGCCGGCGGCCGGCTAGGGCCTGTTCGAAGTCTGGATCAGTTGCTGCTGGTCACAATCGAGTGATTCACCCACGCTGCGGCGGGGCGGACGGTATCACCAGTACATGACGCGCGGTGATGTGACCGATACCGAATGGGAGCTGATCGAGCCCCACCTGCCGCTGGGAGCGTCCGGACCCATCCCTGACCTGCGCAATCAGTTCAACGCAGTGATGTGGAGGTTCCGGACCGGCAGCCCGTGGCGGGACATACCGCTGTCCTACGGCAACTGGTCGACGATCTACGACCGGTTCCGGGCCTGGGCAGGCCAGGGGGTCTTCGAGAACCTGATGAACGCGGTCATCGAGGTGGCGGCGGCCCGGGGCGAGGTCGACCTGGACCTGGTCAGCGTGGACTCCAGCGTCTGCCGCGCGCATCACCACGCCGCCGGGATGGTGGTCGCACCCCAGCGGCTGCAGGAACTGCAGCGGGCCGCGGCCGAGGAAAAGGGGCTACGCCAAAAGGGCAAACCGGGCCCATAGACCAGCACTGCGGCGACGAACCCGACCCCGGAAACCGAGCGGCGGCGCCGGGGTGCGCCGACGCCGCAAGGCCCGGCTGAAGGCCGCCGATCTGGGCCGGTCCCGAGGCGGGCTGACCACCAAGATCCACCTGTCGGCCGACCGGCGCTGCCGTCCGCTGTCGCTCGTGCTCACCCCAGGGCAGGCCGCCGACAGCCCCCGCTTCATCCCCGTCCTGGACAAGATCCGGGTGCGCGGCCCGGTCGGCCGCCCCCGCACCCGGCCTGCCGCGGCCGCCGCAGACGAGGCGTACTCCTCCCGCGCCAACCGCGCCTACCTGCGCAGACGCCATATCAAAGCGGTCATCCCAGAAAAGATCGACCAGGCCGCAAACTGGAAGAAGAAGGGACGATGCGGCGGCCGCCCGGTCAGCCACGACACCGAGCTCTACAAAGACCGCAACACCGTCGAACGAGGTGGAGTCCGGCCTTGTAGCTGTCGGGCGCTGCATCAAC
Organism: Actinomadura sp.; assembly: GCF_044508335.1. Taxonomy (NCBI): domain Bacteria; kingdom Bacillati; phylum Actinomycetota; class Actinomycetes; order Streptosporangiales; family Thermomonosporaceae; genus Actinomadura; species Actinomadura sp. The sequence continues at coordinate 35,767 of NZ_JBIQHY010000025.1, read as the reverse complement.
AAGTTCAAGGAATGGCGAGGGCCGGCCACCCGCTACGACAAGACACCTGCGCGGATGCATCATCTGGCTGCGCAGCCTCCCAGCCATCCCATGATCTGAACTACGAACAGGCCCTAGTCCCAATGCCGGGAAGTTAAGGGTCTTGTGCTGCTGTCGAGCTGGTCGGGGTGAGGATGTCGATGGCGATGGTGGCCTGGTAGGTGGTTCGGTCGATGACCGGGCCGCGGGCGTTGTACTTGGAGATCGCGCGTTTGACGGTGCGGGCGTTGATGCGCATGCGCCGGTCGGGCAGCAGGTTGTCCAGGACGGCTCGTCCGATGCGGCCGGTCAGGTCGATGGTGGTGTCGGCGATCACGCCGGCGGCTTGGATGACCTGGTCGCGGGCGGCGGCCAGGGCGGTGCTGAAGCCGGCCCGGTCGGGGGTGATGCGGGGGTCGCTGTTGGTGGCGTCGGTCATCGCAGTGCGCAGCGCCTGGTAGGCGATCAGCGCAGCGCCTGGTAGGCGATCAGCAGCGCGTAGACCTCCTGGTCGGTGCCGGCCGGGGTCCGGGCCCGCAGGACACGGCCGCCCAGGATGGAGGATTTCAGCTCCAGGTAGGCGGTCTCGATCTCCCACCGCTGGTGGTAGAGCCGCACCAGGTCGGCGGCCGGATAGGCGCCAGGGTCCAGCAGTGTGGTGATGAGCCGGTAGCTGCCGGTGGACTGGCCGGCGGCGGTGGAGACGGTGATGGCGGCATCGATGACGCGGACCTTGATCCCGCCGTGCCGGGAGATGAACGAGCCGTCGCGCAGGCGGTGCAGGACCGGCAGCTTGGGCGCCGACCGGCCGTTCTTGACCCGGATCAGCAGGTGGGCGCCGGTATCGGCGATCTGCTCGACCAGCCATCCGGCGGCAAAGCCCCGGTCGGCCAGCACGATCATCTGCTCCCGCAGCGCGCCCAGCAGCCGGGCCGCATACGCGCTCTCGCCGTTGCCGGTCCCGCAGGCCGGCCCGAACACCGCGTCCAGGACGCTGCGGGTGCCGCAGGCCACCACCGCCACCAGCCGCAGCATCGGGAAAGCCGACCCGCGCTGCCGGAGATAGGCCGCGCGGTTGGCCGGGCTGCCGGCCACGCTCATCACGGTCCCATCGACGGCGCACACCAGCAGACCCCGCCACCGCACTGCGCCGCCGAGCGTGGCGGCCGGGCCGCGCAGCAACTCAAACAGCGCCTTCAACGGCGCGACGCCCAACCGCCGCCGTGCCTGGGCCAAAGCGGTCCCGCTGGGAGCCGGCTGCGATCCGCAGAGCCCGGCGGTCAGCCGCCCCCACACCCCCACATAGCCCAGCTCGGCGAACAACGCCCCGGCCAGCAGCAGATACACCACCACCCGCGAGGGCAGCAGCCGCACCCGCCGCTGCACCGCACCGGTCGCCACCAGGACCTCGTCGACCATCTCGAACGGCACCTGCTGGGTCAGCTCACCCAGGTGCCCGGGCGCGAACACCCCCGCCCCCACCCGGACCGTCCGCGTGACCGTACTGATAGCGCAGGCCAGCGCGGACCTGTCAGACTGCTGAGACAACGGAGATCCAGTCTGTCCGGACGTTTGTGAGAGAACACCCGTTCTACTGGATCTCCGTTCTCATGTCCGGCCACCAGCCAAGAACCCTTGACACCTTCGGCGTCACCCTTAACTTCCCGGCATTGGTACTAGTCCGCCGGCGCCCTTTCCGGCGCCGGCGATGAACCCCCGCCGGGGCGCACGACCCAGGAGGTGATCGCCCCGATCACCGGGAATGCGATCATCAGGCTGATCACGATGGCCGAGCCGGTCGCCGACCCCGTGATGATCTCGATGTTCGAGAACGACAGGCTCAGCACCCAGATCAGCGCGATCAGGGCACCGATGGGCGCGACCGTGGTCGTGAACGCCGACGCGCGGGACCGCTGCCGCCGCAGGTAGAAGACCGCCGAGAGCGAGGCCAGGCTCATGAGGCTGATCACGGCGAAGCCGAGGATCCCCACGAGGGGCGCGAACACCTGGGTGGCGGGGTCCAGGCCGATGACGGCGACGACCGCCAGCGCGACGAACACGAGGCCGGACAGCACCGCGGACGCGGTCGAGGGCACCCGGTACCTGTGGTGGATCCGGCCGACATGCTGCGGGAGCACCCCCGCGCGGCTCATCGTCATCTGGTAGCGGTTCACCACGTTGTGGAACGACAGGGCGCAAGCGAAGATGCTGCCCAGCAGGAGCACATTGATCACGTCCGCGAACCACGTGCCCACGTACCCGTTCGCCAGGCCGAACACCACCCCGCTGGGGTCGGAGCCGATCGTTCCCACGACGTCGTCGGCGCCGGCGCCGAGCACGATGCTCCACGCGGTGAAGGCGTAAAGGGTTCCGATGAGGAGGATCGCGAGGTAGGTGGCCCGAGGGATCGTCCGCTCCGGGTCGCGGGCCTCCTGCCGGAAGACGGCGGTGGCTTCGAAACCGATGAAGCAGAGCGCGGCCCACATGATCCCGGTCGCCGGCGATCCGTCGGTGAACGCCTGCTTCGGCGACAGCGGGCTCAGGCTGACGCCGTCCGCGCCGCCCTGCACCAGGATGGCCATGGAGAGGATGAGGATGACCACCGCCTCCAGCGCCAGCAGGACGGCCAGGACCTTCGAGCTGAGCTCGATCTCGCGATACCCGAGAAACATGAGCACGGCCCAGCAGAGGATCGACCAGAGCCACCACGGGGAGTCGTCCCACGGTGTGAAGCTGGCGGCCAGTTGGCTCGCGAAGGGGCCCGCGTACGTGGTCAGGGCGAGCACGGTCAAGGCGTAGGCGCCGAGCGCGAGCATCGCCGCGGCGTTGCCCACCGTCCGGCCGAGCCCGGCCTCGATGTAGGAGTAGAACGCGCCGGCGTTCTGCACGGTCTTGCTCATGGCGGTGTATGCCACGCTGAACAGTCCGAGAACGGCTACCGCCACGAGGAAGTAGAGCGGCGCCGCCGAGTTCTCCGAGAACAGAATGGACAGGGGAAGGACCCCCGTCGTCGCGGTCAGGGGCGCGGCGGCCGCGAGGACCATGAAGATGATCGCGCCGGTGCCGAGGCTGCGCTTCAGGGCATGGCGCCCGGAACTGTCCGGTCCGGCTCCCGCTCTTTGATCCACCAACTCGCCGGGCGCTGGTGAGTGCTCCATTTTCCGCCTCCGCTCGAAGTTTCCCGGTTCGTTCCGGATATCATTGAACAGACCGTTGATTCACGTCCAATACCAAAAGGGACGCGATTGTTGCGCGACGGAAAACAGTTAAGGCGGCACGCCGGCAATGGCCACCGCAGCATGCAGCAGCGGTATCCCGTTGGCCCGTGGAATTCCACCGCCTACGGGATACCGCTGCCCTCAGGCCCTATTTCACAGAACTCGGTGAATTCACCGTGTCAGTGCGACCGTGCCTTGCTATCGCGTTCGCACCAGTTTCTTGTTCGCGAACTCGTCGAGCCCGAACCTGCCGAGTTCCCGGCCGATCCCGGAGTTCTTCACGCCACCGAAGGGAAGCTCGGGCGCGCTCTTGATGGTCGTGTTGATGCCGACCATGCCGACGTCGAGCTGGTCCGCAACATGAGCGGCCCGGGCCTCGTCGCGGCCGAACACCGCACCGCCGAGGCCGTAGGGCGAGTCGTTGGCGATGCGTACCGCGTCCTCGGCCGAGGCCGCGCGGTAGATGACCGCGACGGGTCCGAAGAGTTCCTCGTGGTAAGCGCGCATGGTGGTGTCGACACCGGACAGGACCGTGGCCGGGTAGAAGGCTCCCGGCCCGTCGGGGACGACCCCGCCGAGGTGGACCGCGGCTCCCTTGGCCACGGCGTCCTCCACCTGCGCGACGAGGTCGGCCCGTGCGGCCAGGGACGACATCGGCCCGAGCTTGGTCGTCTCTTCGCGGGGGTCGCCGGCCGCCCACTCCTGCGCGCGGGCCAGGAACGCTCCGAGGAAGTCGTCCCAGACCGCGTCCTCGACGATGAGCCGCTTGGAGGAGGTGCACGCCTGCCCCGCGTTGGCGAAGCGCCCGGTCGCGGCGTCGCGGGCGGCGAGATCGACGTCGGCGTCGGCGAGGACGATGAACGCGTCGGAGCCGCCCAGCTCCAGGACGCTCTTCTTGAGGTTGGCGCCGGCGACGCCGCCCACCGCCTGGCCGGCGCGTTCGGAGCCGGTCAGGGACACCCCCTGGAGGAAGGGGTGCGCGATCATCCGGGCGATCTGGTCGTTGGAGGCGAAGACGTTCTGGTAGACGCCGTCGGGGCACCCCGCCCCCGTGATGAGGTCCGCGATGCGCAGTGCCTCCTGCGGGCAGTTCCCCGCGTGCTTGAGCAGGATCGTGTTGCCCAGCAGGAGGTTCGGGGCGACGAACCGGGCCACCTGGTAGTAGGGGTAGTTCCACGGCATGATGCCGAGCAGCGCGCCGATGGGCTCGGTGCGGACCACCGCCCTGCCCGGGCCGGCGACGTCGAGTTCCTCGTCGGCGAGGAGGGCCGGCCCGTTGACGGCGTAGTACTCGTAGATGGACGCCGCGAGCGCCACCTCTCCCCTGGCTTGGGCGACGGGCTTGCCCATCTCCAGGGTCATCAGGGCTGCGAGCTCGTCGGAGTGCTCGCGGTGGCCGTCGGCGATGCGCTGCAGGAGCGCCGCCCGGTCGGCGACACCGGTCCGCCGCCATGTCCGGAACGCCGTGTGGGCTCTCTCCACTGAGCGCTCCGCCTCGGCGTCGGGCATCGTGTCGAACTCCTTGACCAGTACCCCGGTGGTGGGGTCGACGGTCGCGTATCCGGCCATTTCATTCGCCTTTCAGAACGATGCGGCCGGCCACTCCGCCTGCTGCGAGCCGGTCGAGGGAGTCGGTGACGCCCTTGAGGCTGAGCTCTCCGTCGATGACCGGGATCCGCGGGACGACACCCCGCTTCGCCAGGTCCAGCACCTCGCCGAGCTCCGGCAGCGTCCCGACGAAGCTGCCCTGGACCGTGACCATCTTCAGCGCCAGCAGGGCCGTCGGGATCGTGAGCTCGCCGCCGAAGAGCCCGACCTGGACCATGGTCCCGCCCTTGGCGAGCACGTCGAAGCCCGCCGGCGCCGTCAGCTCGTTGTTGACGAAGTCGATGACGGCCGCTACGGGCCCTCCGGTCGCGGCGAGCACGGCACCGGCCAGGTCCTCGCCCGTGGCGGCCACCGTCATCGAGGCGCCCAGGTCGCGGGCCACCGCCAGGTTCGCCTCCACCCTGTCCACGGCGCAGACCGCGCGATGGCCGAGCGCGCGGAGCGTGGCGACCGCCGTCAGCCCGACGCCTCCCGCGCCGGTGACCACGACGGGGGCGTCGGGCGGGAGCGGCAGGACCTTGGAGACGGCGCCGTACGCGGTGAGGCCCGAGCACGCCATGATGGCGGCCCAGCTGGGGTCGAGGTCGCCGATGTCGAGCAGGTACCGGGGGTGCGGTACCAGGATGTGGTCGGCGTAGCCGCCCGGCCGCGCGACCCCGAGGTTGCGCCCCTGGGGGCACGCGTTCTCGCGCCCGGCGAGGCAGGCACCGCACTCACCGCACCCGATCCACGGATAGACCAGCCGGGTGCCGCCGGTCTCCACGCCTCCGGCGTCCGGCCCTGCGGCCTCGACGACGCCGACGACCTCGTGGCCCATGGTGAGCGGATAGGGAATGCCCCGGTCGGTCAGCCGCAGCTTCCCGCGCCGTCCGAGGTCGTAGTAGCCGGCCCGGAGATGGGTGTCGGTGTGGCAGACCCCGGAGCGGGTGACGCGCAGCAGCACCTCGGTGCCCTGGGGCGCCGGAGTGGGGAACTCCATCTCGGAGAGGGCCGTGCTGCCCTCGGCGACCGCGAATGCGCGCATCGGTACCTCGCTTTGATGTGAGTGGGTGTCGGTGAGTGCCGGCGCCGCCGGCCGGCCCCGGCGTTTCAGGCCAGGGAGGTCTCGGACGCCTTGGTGAACTCGAACCCGCGGAAGCCGTCGTTCTCGACCTCGGCGAGCTGGGCGCGGTAGTTGGCGAGCCCGCCGATGTAGAACATGACCGTCTGGGTCTTGCCGGGGATGTTGGCCCCGAAGATCCAGGAGTCCACCTTGGGGAACAAGGTCATGTCGGCGATGGTGTGGCAGGTCTCGGTCCACGCCCGCTCGGCCTCGGCGGCGGCCTCGACGGCGGCGTCCCGCGCCCGCGCCTCGGCGACGAGCTTGGCGATCCAGTCCACCTGGGTCTCGATGCTCGGCGGCAGGTTGGTGAAGGGGCCGTTGGGGCCGAGGATCATGAACATGTTCGGGAAGCCGGCGGTCGTGATCCCGAGATAGCTCGTGGGGGCCTGCTCCCACGCCTCGCTGATCGACCGGCCGCCGCGGCCGCGCAGGTCCACGGCGTGGTAGTTGCCGTCCACGGCGTCGAACCCGGTGGCCAGGATGATCACGTCGAGCTCGTGGGTCCTGCCGTCGGCCGTCCGCAGCCCGCCGGGGGTGATCTCGACGATGGGATGCGTCTTGATGTCGGCCACCGAGACGTTGTCGCGGTTGTAGGTCTCGTAGTAGTCGTTCGCGCACAGGGGGCGGCGGGCGTAGTAGTCCGTGGGAGTGAGGATGCGGGCCTTCTCGGGGTCCCGGACGATCTCCTTGATCTTGGACCGGATGAAGGACGCGGCGGCCTCGTTGGCCTCGGGGTCGGTCGCGATGTCGCTGAACGTCCCGAACATGAACCGGAACCCGCCGCCGATGTCCCAGTTCTCCTGGAACACCCGCTGCCGCTCCTCCTCGGAGACGCTCATCGCGGGCACGGTGCTCTCCTCGAACCCGAAGGCGACCACGGAGTTGCGCACCTGGTCCCAGATGGAGTCGAAGTCGGCCTTGATGGCCGCCACCTCCTCCGGTGTCATGGGCCGGTCCCCCGCCGGCACGCTGTACTGCGGGGTGCGGATGAAGACCGTCAGGTGCTCGACCTCCGGGGCGATGGCCGGGATCACCTGCTGGCCGGTCGAGCCGTTCCCGATCACCCCGACCTTCTTGCCGCGCAGATCGTGCTCCTCCGGCCAGGCGCCGGTGTGGATGATCTCGCCCCGGAAGGTGTCGATGCCGGGGATGTCGGGCATGTTGATCTTCGAGAGCAGCCCCAGCGCGGTCACGAGGTACGTCGCGGTGACGGTCTCGCCCCGGTCGGTGGTGATCGTCCAGGAGTTGGCGCCCTCGTCGAAGGCGGCCGCGGTGACGCCGGTGTTGAGCTGGATGTCCTTGGCCAGGTCGAAGCGTTCCACGACGTGCTCGAGGTACGCCAGGATGTCCGGCTGCTTGAGGTAGCGGCTCGACCAGTCGTACTCCTGGAGCAGGTCCTTGTCGAAGGAGTAGCGGTAGACGAAGCCCTCGGTGTCGGACAGGGCGCCGGGGTACCTGTTCCAGTACCACGTCCCGCCGACTCCGCCCGCCCGGTCGTAGGCCCGGACGGTGAGCCCGAGCTCGTTGCGCAGCTTGTGCAGCATGTAGATGCCGCCGAACCCGGCTCCGATGACGACGGCGTCGTAGTCCGTGCGGGAGTCGCCGCCGGTGGCGCCCGGGGTGCTCAGAGGGGTCATGTGTTCCTCCAGTGGTGGATCCGGCCGGCCGCGCTCAGGCGCGGTACCACTCGGCGATGCGGGCGATCTCGTCGTCGGCGGCCGAGGTCCGGCCGGCGTTGAAGCAGAAGACGTGCTGCTGCCCGTCGACGACGGAGAGGGTCACGTCGACGCCCGCGTCCTCGGCGAGCTGGGCGAGCCGGGTGGCGTTGTCGAGCAGGGACTCGTCCCCGCCGGCGTTCACGTAGAGGCGCGGGAAGCCCGCGTAGTCGGCGTAGAGCGGGTTGGCGAGCGGAGCCTGGGGGCTCGTCCGGTCGCCGAGGACGCCGGAGATCATGCCCTCGAGCAGCGGCACGGTGATCAGCGCGTCCGTGGCGTCGTTGGTCTGCAGGGTCTTGCCGGCGTTCTCCATGTCGAGCCACGGCGAGAACGCGATCACGCCGCCGGGCAGCGGCTTGCCGCGCTCCTTCAGGGCCAGGGCCGCCGCCACGGCCAGGTTGCCGCCGGCCGAGTCGCCGATCGTGGTGATGTCCGCCGGCGCGACGCCCGTGTCGGCGAGGGCGAGGAAGGCCGACACGGCGTCCTCCAGGCCGGCGGGGTGCGGGTGCTCGGGCGCCCGCCGGTAGTCCAGGACGAAGGCGGTGACGCCCAGGGCCTTCGCCACGTGGCCCGCGAGCTTGCGGTGGCTGGAGGCCGACCCGACGGCGAACCCGCCGCCGTGGGTGTAGAGGAGGACCTTCGAGGAGTCGGCGCCGAGGGGGCGGCACCAGATGCCGGGCACGCCGCCGACCGTCTCCTCGGCGTAGGTCACGTCCTCGGGTTCCCTGGTGGGCTGGTGCCACTCGTCGAAGATGCTGCGGAACAGCCGCATCGTCAGGTCGGGCGTCCCGGCGAGGATCTGGGACCAGTCGGTGTACAGGTCCTTGAGCGGGTCCTGCGGGACGGCAGGCGACGGAACGTTCATCGTGCACTCCTTGGGCGAGCCCGGATCGTGTCGGGCGGCTCCGGCGGCGGGCAGGGCCGCGCTCCTCCGGAGCTGGGGTGATGGGCGACACGCTAGGTTCGCGGTTCGCATTCGATGTGTTCCGTTTCGGAACACCGCCGCTCCCGGCCCTCCGGACGGGAGGAAGGCCGGCGGCGCACGGCGACTCACGGGCGATTGATACCGCTGCGGTATCGGTCCAGGCCCGAATGGTCTAAATGGTGGGTGTCCTAACCGTCGCAGTCGTGTGACATTCGTTACATACTGGAGTGCCAGTCGAAGCACCGGGAGACTGCGATGACCCTCTCGCGCCGCGGTCCCATGGGAGCGGACGAGATCCGCTCCGCCAAGGAGACCCTCATCTCACTCGGGCTCAGGAGGAGCGGCGAGCGGCCGGCGCGGACGCGGCTGCCCCGCGAGATCGACCGGAGCTGGCGCCGCTCGATCAGCGCCGGCGCCGCCCGGAAGGCGGGCTCCTTCCACTACGTCAACGAGTTCGACGCCGACAGCCGGCTGATCCGCGCCGCGCGGCCTGTGCTCGACCGGCTCGAGACGATGCTGCAGGGCATGAACACCGCGATCTTCCTGGCCGACCGCACGGGCCAGATCGTCGCCCGCCGGGTGGCCGGGCGCAGCGAGCGGGCGAGGTTCGACAACGCCTGCGCCGCCGAGGGGTTCGACTTCTCGGAGGAGAGCATCGGCACGAACGGGCTCGGCACCGCCATGCAGGAGGCGGGCCCGGTCTTCGTGCGGGGGCCGGAGCACTTCAACGAGGCCCTGGAGGGCCTCGCCTGCGCGGGTACGGGCATCCGGCATCCGGTCACGGGGCGGATGGTGGGCTCGCTGTCCCTGGCCGCGCCGGCGGACGCGGCCGAGACGATGATGCTGGCGGTCGCCCGCGAGGGCGTCCGGCAGATCGTCGACAACCTGAGCGCGAGCGCCGGACGGCGCGAGGCCGCCCTCGGGCGCAGCTACCGGCGGCACAGGGACAAGGGCCCGGTGATCGTGCTCAACAGCGACACCGTGATGACCAACGTCACCGGCCTGTCGTTCCTGAACGTCGAGAGCCACGCGCACCTGTGGGAGTCGCTGCTCTCCCAGGACTGGTCCCGCGGGCCGCGCGTCCTGGACCTGGACCTCCAGGCCCTGCAGGCGCGAGTCCTGGCCCACCGGCTCGATGATCTCGACGACCTCGGCGGCGAGCCCGCCTTCGCCGTGGAGATCCTGGACCGGCGGCGCCCCGGCGCGGCCCGGCGCGGGACCGCCGCCGCCCCGCCGTCCCACGGCCCGTTCGTCGCCCAGCTGCAGCGCGCGGCCGGGCGGGGCACCGCGCCGCTGTCCGTCCTCGGACCGAGCGGCTCGGGCAAGCTGCACGTCGCCCTCGCGTGGCTCCGCTCGGCCGGCCATCCCGAGCCGCTGGTGCTGGACGCCGGCGACCTCGGGGATCGCCCGTCGTGGCGGCGGGAGGCGCGGGCCGTCCTGGACGCCGGGGGCGCGGTGGTCCTGCGTCGCCTCGAAGACCTCCCGGTGAGCCAGGTCAACGCCGTGAAGGCGCTCGGCGAGCGGGTGTCGGACGCCCGCGGCGCCCCCTCCGCCGCCGGCGCGGACCTCCCGCGCGGCGGGCCGCGGCATCGCGGGACAGGTACTGGTCGCCTTCGGCACCCGGGAGCAGAAGGAGCGGTGGCTGCCGGACATGGCCGCCGGGAGGGTCGTGGCGTCCTTCGCCCTGACCGAACCGGGCGCCGGGTCGAACCCGGCCGGGCTGCGCACCACGGCCACCGCGGACGGCGACGGCTGGGTGATCGACGGGGCCAAGCAGTTCATCACCAACGCCCCGGACGCCGACCTCTTCGTGGTCTTCGCGCGCCTGCGGCCCGCGCCCGAGAAGGGCTCCGGCATCGCGGTGCTCCTGGTCCCCGCCGGCGTCCCGGGCGTCGAGGTCGGCGCCAAGGACGCCAAGATGGGCCAGGAGGGGTCCAGCACCGCCGAGGTCTTCTTCCGCGGCGTCCGGGTCGGCCCGGAGGCGCTCGTCGGCGGGGACGGCGAGGACGGCTACCGGGCGGCCATGACGTCGCTGGCGCGCGGCCGGGTCCACATCGCCGCGCTCGCCGTCGGCTGCGCCCAGCGCGCCCTCGACGAGTCGGTCGCCTACGCCGCGACCGCGACGCAGGGCGACTCGGTGATCGGGGACTTCCAGCTGGTGCAGGCGATGCTGGCCGACCAGAGGGCCGGCCTCGACGCCGGCCGCGCGCTGGTCCGCGATGCCGCACACCGCTACGTGACCGGCGACGACCGGCGCGTCGGCCCCAGCGTCGCGAAGCTCTTCTGCACCGAGATGGCCGGGCGCGCGGCCGACCTCGCGGTGCAGGTGCACGGAGGCGCGGGCTACATGCGCGAGGTCGCGGTCGAGCGGCTCTACCGCGACGTCCGCCTGCTGCGCCTGTACGAGGGGACGAGCGAGATCCAGCGGTTGATCATCGGCGGGGCGCTGGTGAGGGCCGCGCGGGCGGAGGGCCGGTGACGCCGCCCCTCGACGGCTTCACGGTGGTCGCGCTGGAGCAGGCGGTCGCGGCGCCGCTCGCCACGCGGAACCTGGCCGACCTCGGAGCGCGGGTCATCAAGGTCGAACGGGTCGACGGCGGCGACCTCGCCCGCGGCTACGACAACGCCGTCGAGGGCACGGGGGCCCACTTCGTCTGGCTCAACCGCGGGAAGGAGTCGCTGGCCGTCGACCTGAAGTCCCCGGCGGGGGCCGACGTCGTCCGGCGGCTCATCGGCCGGGCCGACGTCTTCGTCCAGAACCTCGCCCCGGGGGCCGCCGCGCGCCTCGGTCTCGGCGCCGACCGGCTGCGCGCGGAGAACCCCGGCCTGGTCGTCGCCGACCTGTCCGGCTACGGGAGCGGCGGCCCGATGGCCGAGCGCAAGGCGTACGACATGCTCATCCAGGCCGAGGCCGGCCTGATCTCGATCACCGGCACCCCCGACGAGCCCGTCAAGACCGGCATCCCCACCGCCGACATCGCCGCCGGCATGTACACCGCCCAGTCCGTGCTCGCGGCCCTCCTGCGACGCGCCAGAACGGGCGGGGGCGCCACCATCGAGATCTCGATGCTCGAGGCGACCGTCGAATGGATGGGGCACGCGGTCTACACCCAGCTCCACACCGGGCGGCAGCCGCCGCGCATGGGGCTCGGCCACACCGCCATCGCCCCGTACGACGCGTACCCGACGCTCGACGGCCAGATGCTCATCGGCGTGCAGAGCGACCGCGGCTGGCGCGACCTCGTCACCAAGGTCCTCGACGCCCCCGAGCTGGCGCACGACGAGCGCTTCGCCACCAACGTCCGGCGGGTGCGCCACCGCGCCGAATGCGACGCGGAGGTCGCCCGGCGGACCGGCCGGTGGACGACCGCCGAGCTCGATGCGCGGCTGGCCGCCGCCGGGGTCCCCGCCGCCCAGGTCAAGCAGCTCGCCGACGTCGTCGGGCACCCGCAGCTCACGGCGCGGCGGCGCTGGCGCCCCATCGGGACGGAGTTCGCACGCGTCGACGCGCTGCTCCCCCCGGCGACGTTCGACGACTTCGAGGCCCGGATGGGGGACGTCCCCGCGCTCGGCCAGCACACCCGGGCGCTCCTGCTCGAAGCGGGACTCACCGAGGCGGCGGCCGACCGGGCGCTCGACCTCGGCGTGGCCGCTCAGCATGACGCGCCCGCCCCGGCCTGACCGGCCGCCGGCGCCCTCGCCGCGTACCCGGCCGTCCCGTCGTCAGGCCTTGACCTCGGTCGCGGGTTCGTCCTCCTTGGGGCGGTCCTGGAAGTAGGCGCGGGTCTCCCGCCAGACCAGCGGGCCGAGGATCACCAGGCCGATGAGGTTGGGCAGCGCCATCAGCCCGTTCATCACGTCCGAGAAGGTCCACACCGCGGTGAGCGTCGAGACCGAGCCGACGTAGATCGCCACGATGAAGACGATCCGGTAGGGCAGGACGGCCCGCCTGCCGAACAGGTACTCCATGCAGCGCTCGCCGTAGTAGGACCAGCCGAGCAGGGTGGAGAAGGCGAAGAAGAGGACGCCGAGGGTGACGATGACGCTGCCCCAGTCGCCGGGCAGGCCGTCGTCGAACGCGCGCGCGGTGAAGGTGGCCGCGTCCTCCTTGCCGCCGGTCTTCCACACGCCGGTCACCACGATCGTCAGCGCGGTGAAGCTCACCACCACCAGGGTGTCGATGAAGGTCTGCGTCATCGACACCAGCGCCTGCCGGACGGGGTGCGTGGTCTTGGCCGCGGCGGCGGCGATGCCGCCGGTGCCCAGCCCGGACTCGTTGGAGAAGATGCCCCGCGCGACGCCGTACCGGACGGCGGCGGCGACCCCGGCGCCGACGAAGCCGCCGGTGGCCGACGTGCCCGAGAACGCGTCGGTGAAGATGAGCCCGATCGCGCCCGGCAGGTCCTCGATCCGGTACGCCAGGACGGCGGCGGCGCCCACGATGTAGAACACGATCATCACCGGGACGAAGGCGCTGGTGATCCGGCCGATGCTCTTGATGCCGCCCAGGATGACGGCGGCGGCCAGCAGGGTCACGATCAGCCCGGTCGCCCAGGCCGCGAGGCCCCACTCGGACTCGACGTTCTCGGCGACGGTGTTGGCCTGCACCATGTTCCCGATCCCGAACGCCGCGATGCCGCCGGCGATCGCGAAGAACCCGCCGAGGAACCAGCCGAGGCGCCCCTCGATGCCGCGGCGGAGGTAATGCATGGGTCCGCCGCTCTGCTCGCCGGCGGCGTCGACGCGCCGGAACCGCACGCCCAGGAATGCCTCGCTGTACTTGGTGGCCATCCCGACCAGGCCGGTGAACCACATCCAGAACACCGCGCCCGGACCGCCGAGCGCGATGGCGGTGGCCACGCCCGCGATGTTGCCGACGCCCACGGTGGCGGCCAGCGCCGTCGTCAGCGCCTGGTAGTGCGCGATGTCGCCGGCGACGTCGTCGTCTTCCTTGCGTTTGAAGAACGCCAGCCAGAAGGCCAGCCGGAAGTGCCGGAACTGCAGGCCGCGCAGCAGGATCGTCAGGTACAGGCCGGTCAGCAGCAGCAGCGGGATCAGCAGCCAAGGTCCCCAGACGAAGGCACTGACATCGGACAGGAAGTTCTCAAGCGACTTCATGCGACCACCGGGAGCGAGAGGCGGAGGATCAGGGGCTGTGGGAACTCCCTGGACCGTAACCTCTGAACGCGTCCCTGTGAAGATCTATCTCTTGCCGGGGTCGGGTGAGCGGGTTCTGCGGACGCGCCGGCCGCGCGGTCAGTACCTGCGCCGGTACCTGCCGTCGGAGTCGTCGTAGCGCCCGGTGCCGCGGTCGCCCAGGTAGAAGAGCCCGAGCAGGAACCCGACACCGGCCACGACGATGACGATCATCGCCATCCCGAACAGGACCGAGGATCCCGGCATCGCGACCACCTCTTCCGCTTCGTTGCGCTCCGCTCCCAGTGTTCGCCGCGGCCCGGCGCCTCCGGCAGGGACCTTCGGCCCCTTGCGCGGGGACGAATGCCGGATGGGACGCCGCCACGCCCCGGGGTTGGCTCGGAGTGAGACCTCATAGGGCGGTGCACATGGAACGGATGAACGCGCTCGACGCCGGGATGTTCTTCGCCGAGAACCGCACGAGCCCGTTGCAGATCGGAACGGTGACCGTCTTCGACGGCCCGGCGCCCGAATACCCGGAGTTCGTCCGGTACGTGTTCGCCCGGCTCCGCCTCGCGCCGCGCTGCCTGCAGCGCGTCCGGACCGTCCCGTTCAACCTCGCCCACCCGGTGTGGGTGGACGACCAGCGCTTCTCGATCGGGGACCACGTCCTGCGCACCACCGCGCCCGAGCCCGGCGGCCCGGAGGAGCTGCACGAGCTGGCCGGCCGCCTGCTGGCCCCGCCGCTCGACCTCACCCGGTCGCCGTGGCAGGTGTGGCTGGTCGACGGGCTGGCGGACGGCCGCTGGGCGCTGATCTGCAAGGTGCACCACTGCATGGTGGACGGGCTGGCCGGCATCGACCTGCTGGCGGTGCTCCTGGACACCGCCCCGGACTGGACGCCCGCGGAGCCGCGGGTGTGGACGCCCGAGCCGGAACCGTCCGCCGCGGCCGTCCTGCGCGACGGCGTCGCGGCCGGGTTGACGGGCTTCAGGCGGCAGGCCGGGCGGCTGTTCCTGCCCGCCCTGCGCGACGCGTTCGCCGTCGCGAGCGCCGTGCCCGGCTACGCGACGCGGCTCATGGGGTCCGGAACGCCGGCGCTCAACGGGCCGACCGGCCCGAGCCGCCGCTGGACCCGGACCTGCGCCGCGATGGACGAGGTCGACCGGATCCGGCGCACGTTCGGCGGATCGGTCAACGACGTCGCCCTGGCGGCGGCCGCCCGCGGTTTCCGCGACCTGCTGGAGGCGCGGGGCCTGCTCGCCGAGGAGTCGATCGTCCGCGCGATGGTGCCGGTGTCGGTCCGGTCGGCGGACGAGCGCGGCGTCCCGTCGAACCGGGTGTCGGCGGTGCCGGTGGACCTGCCGTGCGGGGAGGCCGACCCGCTGCGGCGCCTGCACCTCGTCAGGGAGCAGATGGACGGGCTGAAGAGCCGCGGCCAGGCCGCCGGCCTCGACGCCTTCGTCAAGCTCTTCGGCGGCGCCCCGGCGCTGCTGGCCGCGGCCGCCCGCGCGGCGCTGCGGCTGCGCCAGCCGGTGATCCACACGATCGTCACCAACGTCCCCGGCCCGGCCTTCCCACTGTACGCGATGGGGCGGCGGATGCTGGAGATCGACCCCTACATCCCGATCGCCGCCGGCCTCCGGGTCGCCGTCGGCGTCGTCTCCTACGACGGCGCCCTGTCGTTCGGGCTCACCGCGGACCGCGACGCCGTGCCCGACCTGGAGACCCTGTGCGCGGGCATCCGCGAGGGCATCGACGAGCTGCTCAAGGAGGCGGCACAGGCCGCCCCGGCCACCTGACCCCGGCTACCTGACCCCCGGCCGGCGGACCCTGCGCACGCGAACCCCTGCGCACGCGAACCCCTTCGCCCGCGAGTCGCGCGGCGGCCGCGGCGCTCAGCGGAGCCGCCGCAGGTAGGGGTCCCACGTGCGGCGGGGGACGAGGCGGACGCGGGCGTCGACGGCCACGACCCCGTCCGGCCGGACGATCGTGGGGTTGAGGTCCAGTTCGCTGATCTCCGGATGGTCGGCCGCCAGCCGCGACAACCGCAGCAGCACGTCCCGCAGCCGCTCGGTGTCGCCGGCCGGGCGGGCCGAGTGGCCGAGCAGCAGGGCCGACAGCCGGGGGGCGCGGATCAGCTCGGCGGCGTCGCGGGGGGTGAGCGGCGCCAGCCGCGCGGCGCGGTCGGCCAGCGCGTCGGCGTCGACGCCCCCGGCCCCGAAGACCACCACCGCCCCGAACACCTCCTCCTGGACGGCGCCGCACAGCACTTCGACGCCCGGGTCGGCCATGGCCTGGACGAGCATGCCCTCCATGTCGTCGCCGAACCGCTCCGACAGCCGGCGGTACGCGGCGCGGACGGCGTCCTCCCCGTCCAGGCCGAGTTCCAGCGCGCCCGCCGCCGTCTTGTGCACGACCGCCGGGACGTGCGCCTTCAGCGCCACCGCCCCGCCCAGGTCGCGTGCCGCCGCGGCGGCCTCGTCCTCGGTCCGGGCCCAGCGCCAGGGGGCCACCGGCAGCCCGTAGGACTCCAGCAGGCGGTACGTCTCGGCGGGCGGCAGCCAGCCGCCGTCCGGCTCGCCGGCCAGGAAACCGCCGATGACGGCGGCGGCGTCGTCCGGGAGCAGGCCGGGCGGTGCCGCCGGCGGCTCCTGCGGGACCTCCCGCCCGTGCGCGTACCTCCAGGCGCGGGCGAGGGCGCGGGCCGCGTTCTCCGGATAGGCGTAGCACGGGACCGCGTCATCGTTGATCATGACCGTCTCGGCCTGCCCGAGCACCACCGCCGCCATCGGCTTGCGGCAGTTGCGCAGCGCGCCGCGCAGGTCGCCGAGGGCGGTCGGCGCGACCAGCGCCAGGACGGCGTCCACCGCGCCGTCCGCGGCGGCCAGTTCGATGGCCTCGCGGAACGCGCCGGCGGAGACCGCGGCGGTGGTGTCGACGGGGTTGCCGACCGCCGCGCAGGACGGCAGGACGCGGGCGAGGACGCGCCGGGTGGCGCCGTCCAGGACGGGGACGGCCAGCCCGGCGTCGGCGCACGCGTCGGCGGCCAGCACCCCGGCGCCGCCCGCGTTGGACACCACCGCCACCCGCGGCCCGGCCGGCAGCGGCTGCGTCGCGAGCAGCGCGGCGGCGTCGACCAGCTCGCCGAGGTCGTCGACGGCGACGATGCCGGCCTGCTCGAACAGGGCCCGGCGGGTCAGCTCGGGGGTCGCGGCGGCGGCGGTGTGCGAGGCCGCCGCCCGCGTGCCGGGCGCCGACCGCCCGGCCAGGACGGTGAGCAGCGGCATCTTCGCGGCGACCCGGCGCGCCGTCCGGGCGAACTTGCGGGGGTTGCCGAACGACTCCACGTGCAGGACGCCGAGCCGGGTCGTGTCGTCCGACTCCCACCACATGAGCAGGTCGTTGACGCTGACGTCGTACTTGTCGCCGACCGAGGCGAACGTCGAGACGCCGACGCCGAGCCGGGACAGCTCCTCGATCAGGGCGATCCCGACGCCGCCCGACTGGACCGCCACGCCCGCGCCGCCGAACGCGGGCGGGCGGGCGGCGAACGTCGCGTCCAGCCGGTGCCCGGTGTTGGCGATGCCCAGGCAGTTCGGGCCGACCAGCCGCATGCCGTGCTCCCGGCAGGCGGCCAGCAGGCCGCGCCCCTGGTCGGCCGACAGCCCCGCGCTGACCACCACCAGCGCGGAGATCCCGAACCGCCCGCACGCCGCGGCCACGCCCGGCACCGACGGAGCGGGCACGGTGACCACCGCGAGGTCGGCCGCCTCGGGCAGGTCGGCGAGCGTCGCCACGCACGGCACGCCGTGCAGGTCGCCGCCCGCGCAGTGCGGGTTCACCGCGTACACGGCGCCCTTGAAGCCGCCCGCGACGATGTTGCGCAGCAGTTCGGCGCCGACCGTCCCGCGTTTGCGGGACGCCCCGATGACCACGACGCTCCGGGGCCGCAGCAGCGGTTCCAGGCTCGCCACGTCCGCCCGCCGCTCCCGCTCCGCCACCGCGTCCAGGTACCCGTCGTCGCAGACCAGCGGGATCGTCAGCTCCACCACGCCGCGCGAGGTCCGCTGCCGGGCCGGCAGCCCGGCGTCGGCGAACACGCGCAGCATCGCGCTGTTCTCCGGCAGCGTGTCCGCCCGGAAGGCCACCACCCCGTTCGCGCGGGCCAGCGACCCGAGGTGCTCCAGCAGCAGGGTCCCGACGCCGCGGTGGTGCATCCGGTCGGCGACCGCCATCGCGATCTCGGCCTCCCCCGGCACCCCGGTCGGCTCGTACTCCGCGACGCCGACCAGGTCGCCGTGCAGCCAGGCGCCGAGCGCCGCGTGGTCGTCGCCGTCCGCCCGGCAGACCCGTGCGGCAACCTCGCCCGCCATGGCCCGGTTGAGCCCGAAGAACCGCAGGTAGAGGCTCTCCTCGCACAGCCCCTCGTGGAGCTTGCGGACCGCGTCCAGGTCCGCCGGCCCGATCCGCCTGATCTCGATCTGCGTGCCGTCGGTCAGCAGCGCGAACGCCCGCCCGCCGGAAAGCCCCTCTGTCATGGCTCAAGCGTCTGACGGGACGGGCCGCAAATCAGCGCCCCAAGGTCACCGCCGATCGGGACCATGGTCCCTTGCCGCGGGCGACGGCGCCGCGGCGATGGGGTGCGGCGGGCTCATGCCGCGGCGTCACTTCTGCAAGGTCGCCGCGTGGTCCGGGACGTAGTTCTGCACGTCTCGCGGGGGCCGCTCGTATCCCTTGGAAGGCGGGCGCTGCGGCAGCCGGAGCGGCGGGCGCTCCACTTCGCGGTAGGGGATGGTCGACAGCAGGTGGGAGATCATGTTGATGCGGGCACTGCGCTTGTCGTCGCTTTCGACCACGTACCACGGGGCCTCGGGGATGTCGGTGTGGACGAACATCTCGTCCTTGGCGCGCGAATAGTCCTCCCAGCGGGAGATCGACTCCAAGTCCATGGCGGACAGTTTCCACCGCCGCATCGGGTCGTCCAGCCGGCTGCGGAAGCGGCGCTCCTGCTCGGCGTCGCTGACGGAGAACCAGTACTTGCGGAGCAGGACGCCGTCCTCGACCAGCAGCCGCTCGAAGATCGGGCACTGGTGCAGGAAGCGCCGGTACTCCTGCCCCGTGCAGAACCCCATGACCCGCTCGACTCCCGCGCGGTTGTACCAGGACCGGTCGAACAGGACGATCTCGCCGGCGGCGGGCAGGTGCTCGACGTACCGCTGGAAGTACCACTGGGTCCGCTCCCGGTCGCTCGGCGCCGGCAGCGCCGCGATCCGCGCGACGCGGGGGTTGAGGTACTCGGTGACGCGCTTGATGGTGCTGCCCTTGCCGGCGGCGTCCCGCCCTTCGAACACCACGGCGACGCGCGCGCCCTCCGCGCGCACCCACTCCTGCAGCACCATCAGCTGCTCCTGCAGCCGCCTCAGTTCGCGCTCGTAGATCCGCCGGGGCAAACGCCGAGGACCGCCCATACCGCCTCCAAGCATCGGACACGCCCCCAGTCTGGCCGATGCCGCGGCGCGCTAGTCGCCGGGCTTCTGCGGCGGGTGGACGACCGCCACCGGGCAGGGCGCGTGCTGGACCAGGGCGTGGCTGACCGATCCGAGCAGCAGGCCGCGGAAGCCGCCCAGCCCCCGGGAGCCGACGACGAGCAGGCGCGCGTCCCGCGCGGCGTCCAGCAGGACTTCGCGGGGCGGGCCGATCACGATCTCGCCCCGTGCCTCCACCTCGGGGTGGAGCTCCCGCAGGGGCATCATCAGCTGGTCCAGCCGGGCCAGGGCCGCCTTGCGCATGCCGGCCTCATCGGCCAGCGGAGGGAGCTCCTCCTCCGGCACCGACTCCCAGGCCACCACCGCGTGCACGGACCAGCCGTGCAGCCCGGCCTCGGCGAACGCCGTCTCCAGGGTGGCCCGCGACGCCGCCGAACCGTCCACGCCGACCACGACGCGTCCCGGTTCCGCCCCCGGCCGCTGGTCCTGGTCGCCCCGGGCGATCACCACGGGGCACGAGGCGTGCGCGACCACCTGGGCGCCGACCGATCCGAGCACGAGGCCGGCGAACCCGCCGAGGCCCCGCGGTCCCAGCACGATCAGGGCGGCGCTCTCCCCCGCCTCGATCAGCTTGGCGGCCGGCTGCCCTCGTTCGAGGACGCCTTGCACCGGCACGTCGGGCGCGTTCTTGCGGACGTGCTCGACGCCGACGTCCAAGGTCTGCTGCGCCAGGGACCCCAGGTCCACCATCGGCATGGCCGTCGAGCCGCCGATGTAGGGCTGCCACACGTGGATCACGGTCAGCGGCAGGCCGCGGGCCCGCGCCTCGCCGGCGGCCCAGTCCAGGGCCCGCATGCCGTTCTGCGAACCGTCGTAGCCTGCGACGACGCCGGTGATCGCTCCTGTGCTCATGTCTACCCCCCGGCCTATGCGTACCCCTGGGGCCCGTCCATCACCAGCCTCGCTCCGGCGACTCGCCATCGAGAGGGGCATCGGTCCGGAGCGGCCGGGACCTTCGTCCCCCGGCGGAGGGCCGCATCCCGGATGCCCGGCATCGCCGGAATGCATGCGCGAACGCGGGCCGAATGGCTGCGCCGGTGATGACCAACGTCCCTGTTCCCGGCGCCCGCCGCGAAGAACGCTGGAGGCGTTGGTCCTTTCGCGGTAGGAGGTCGAGATTGCCCGGCACAGTCGCCAACCAGATCGATGTGAAGGTCACCACCGTCCGCAACGTTCCGCAGGCCGACGTGCGGCGCGCCCGCGAAGCCGTCAGCCGGGTGCTGGCGCACGCGCCGCGTCCGGTGCACTACGCCGCGGCCACGCTGAACGTCCTGCCGGACCCCGCCGCGCCGCGACCGAACCTGGTCTCCCTCCGGATCGACCTCGACGGGATCCCGGTGAGCGCGTACGCGTCGGCGGCCGCGATGTCCGACGCCGTCGCGCTGGCCGCCGCGCGCCTGCGCGCCCGGACGGAGCACCTGGCCAAGTACTGGGAGACCCGCCGGGCCGCCGCGGCGGCCGCCCCGGCTCCGCGGCGGGCCCCGCACTGACGCCGCAACCGTCCACCCCGCGTCCGCCATCGGGCGGCGCGCCGACACGAAGGAGCTCCGCCATGGCGAGGCAGATCGGCCCCGGTTCCTCCATCCCGGCGCTGGAGCAGCGTGTCGCGGTCCTGGAAGGCCAGGTCGCAGCCCTGACGGAGGCCGCCCGCCTGCTGGCGTCCGCTCTGGAGGGCACTCCCCTCGACTCCCCCGACGACGACCGGACGCCGGCGGCGCGGCGCGCACACGAGCTGCTCCTGCTGCCGCCGCTGACGCCGGGCCACCACCCGCATTGACGGGTCCCCACCCCGAGGAGACGCACATGTCCGCCGAACGAGCGACGGTCCTCGCCGGAATCGACGGCTCGGCCGCTTCCGACCACGCCATCACCTGGGCCGCCGACGAGGCCGCGCGGTTCGGGAAGGACCTGAACCTCGTCCATGTCGTGGAGACCGCCACCCTGGACCTGCCGGGTCGGACGACCGACGGGATCTCCGAAGAGCTCGTCCGCGAGGGGGACCGGATCCTGCGGGAGGGGCGCGACCGCGCGCTGCGGCGGCGGCCGGAGCTCACCGTCGAGACCATGCTCGTGCACGACCGCAACGTGCCGGCCGGGCTCCGGCAGTACTCCGGCGACGCCGTCGAGATCGTGGTCGGGCACCGCGGGCGGGGCGGTTTCGCCGGGCTGCTGCTCGGCTCCACCGCCCTGCGCCTGACCGGGCACTACCCCGGCCCGGTGATCGTCGTCCGCGATCAGGCGGAGGACGGGGCCGGCGAGGTCGTGGTCGGGCTGGACCTCGACGAGGAGCCCGGCGCCGCCCTCGGCTACGCGTTCGCCGCGGCGGCCGCGCGCGGCACGCGCCTGCGGGCGCTGCACGCCTGGCGTCCCGCGCCGCTCGCCCTCGAATCGGGCGCGGACCTGCGGATCGCCGCCGACGCCCTGCGCGAGCGGCTGGCCGCCGCGCTGGCGCCCTGGCGCGGCCGGCACCCGGGCGTCGAGGTCGCCGAGGACGTCGTCATCGGCCACCCGGTCGAGGCGCTCGGCCGGGCTTCGGCCGGCGCGGGCCTGGTCGTCGTCGGCTCCCGGGGGCGGTCGTTCCCGCTCGGCTCGGTGAGCCACGGCGCGGTCCACCACGCCCGCTGCCCCGTCGCGGTCGTCCGCCCCTACGAGTGACCGCGGGTGCCCCTGTGAAAGACCTCCTGCAGATCACCGACCTGACCTCGGACGACCTGGCCCTGCTGCTGGAGCTGGCCACCGGCTTCCAGGACGACCCCGGATCGGCGGGCCACCTGCTCGCCCACCGCATGGTGCCGATGTACTTCGCCACGCCCTCCACCCGGACCCGGCTGTCGACCGCGGCGGCGGTGACCAGGCTCGGCGGGACCCCCGTCACCGTCGGGCCGGACGAGCTGCACGTGCGGCACGGCGAGCCGATCGCCGACACCGCGCGGGTGATGGGCTCCTACTCCGCCGCGATCGTGATCCGCACGCCCGCCGACGCCGACGTCCGGGAGGCGGCGTCGGCGGCGCCGGTCCCGGTCGTGAACGCGCTGACCGACGGGCACCATCCGCTGCAGGCCGTCGCCGACCTGCTCACCGTCCAGGAGCACTTCGGGGACCTGCGCGGGCGCCGCGTCGCCTACGTGGGCGGCGGCGGCAGCGTCGCGCGCAGCCTGATGGAGGCGGCGGCGCTCACCGGCATGCACATCGCCGCCGCGACCCCGCTCGGCTACGAGCCCCCGGACGAGGCCATCGCCTTCGCCGCCACCGAGGCCGACCGGAACGGCGGCTGCTTCGTCCTCACCACCGACCCCGTCGAGGCGGTCAGGGGCGCCGACGTCGTCTACACCGGCGGCCGGCCGCCGGCGGGCGGCCCGAAGGACGACCGGGCCCGGCGGCGGAAGGCGCTCGTCCCCTACCGGGTCGACGAGCACCTCATGGCGCTCGCCGGCGGCGACGCCGTCTTCATGCACTGCCTGCCCGCCCGCCGCGGCGAAGAGGTCGCGCCGGGCGTCATCGACGGCGGCCGCTCCCTGGCCTTCCGGCAGGCCGCCAACCGGCTGCCGGCCGTCCAGGCCGTCCTGTACGCGCTGCTCACCGGCCGTCTGAAGGGGCACCGATGAAGATCGCCGCGAACCCGCGGACGGACCCGTAGCCATGGAACCCGAGCAGAGCCGCCCGCAGGTCCTGGACGAGGACGAGTGCCGCGCCCTCCTCGCGGGCGCGGCGGTCGGGCGGATCGTCTTCACCCACCGGGCGCTCCCGGCGGTGCAGCCGGTCAACTTCGTCCTCAGCGGCGGCGACATCGTGATCAAGGTGTCGCGGGCGTCCCGGCTGGCGACGGCCGCCGCGGGCACCGTCGTGGCGTTCGAGATCGACGACTACGACGCCGGGGCCGGGACCGGCTGGTCCGTGGTCGCCGTCGGCCGCGCCAGGCGCGTCACCGACCCGCGCGAGATCACCGTGCTGGACGCCCTGCCGCTGCGCACATGGGCGCCGGTGGAGCGGGACACCTACATCCGCGTCCGCCCGGAGGTCGTCACGGGCCGCCGGATCGCGTTCACCGGGTCCGGTCCGGGACGACGGCCACCGTGCACGGAGCGTGCTTGAGCAGCGCGTCGCTCGTCGCCCCGAGGGTCAGCGACTCCACGACCCCCGTGCCGCGCGCGCCCACCACCGCCAGCGTCGCCTCCTCGGCCGCCTCGAACAGCGCCTCGCGCGGCGACTTGAGCACCAGCGAGGTCGTGGCCTGCACCTGCGGGTACTTCACCCGCCAGGGCGCCACGGCGCGCTCCAGCACGGCGCCGCACACGCGGCGCAGCTCGTCCTCGTCGCCGAACAGCGACAGGTCCCCGCCGGGGGCCGCGCCCGGCTCCCAGCAGCCGTACACCGCGCGCAGCCGCCAGCCGCGCAGCGCCGCCTCCTCGAACCCGAACGACAGCGCCGCGTCCGCGCCGGCGGAGCCGTCCACGCCGACGACGACCAGGCCGTCGCGCGGGGCGGGCGACCGGACGACCACCACGGGACGGTCGGCATGGGCCGGCACCCGCAGCGCCGTCGACCCGGCGGGCAGCTCCTCCGGCGCGTGCGAGCCGACCACGATCACCTCGGCGTCCACGGCCTCGCTCAGCAGCGCCGGGGCCGCGCTGCCGTCCTTCAGCCGCTTGCGCACCGTCAGGCCGGGCGCCAGATCCCGCGCCAGCGCGGCGCCCTGATCGAGGATGTGCTCGCCCATCCGGCGGACGATGGCCACGCCCTCGTGGTCGATGTAGCTGATGGGGTACGGCCAGCGCCATGCGTGGCACACGGTCAGCGGCACCCGCCGCAGCCGCGCCTCCATGACCGCCCACCGCAGAGCCCGCTCGCTCTCGCTGCTCCCGTCGTAGCCCGCGATCACATGGCTCATGACGCCTCCTCATGTCGTCCGGCTCCATCCCATCTCCGGACACCTGCCCGGCACAGGGCCGAAGGACCCCCTTTCCCGGGACCTCCCGCCGCCGGACGCGGACGGAGCCTGGCGCGCCGGGCCGGGCGCGGACGGGCCGAAGGTCCCGCGCCCGCGGGGACGGTCGCCTCTGATCACCGGCCCGGCCGGGGGCGATGGTGGAGGTGACTCAGGGAGGTCGCCGATGTGGGTCATGCCCGAGCACCGCTCAGTCGTCGTCGGCGTGGACGGTTCCCCCAACTCCATGGCCGCGCTGCGCCGGGCCGCCCGCGAGGCGCTCGAACGCCGCGCGCGGCTCGACGTCGTCCGCGTCCTCGAGGCGGACGGCGGAGCGGCGCCCCGGCCCCTGCGCACCGCGCGCGAGTGGCTGCGGCTGCGCCGCCTGGTCGCCGGCGCCGTCCCGCGGGCCCAGCACCTGAACACCCGGCTCCGGGTCGTCCGCGGCGCGCCCGGCCGGGCGCTCGCCGAGGCGGCGGAGCACGCGGAACTGCTGGTCGTCGGCGCCCGGCTGCACTCCGAGCACGGCAACCCCCTCGGCGGGGACACGGTCCCGGTCGTGCGCGAGCTCGCACGCTGCCCGATCGTGATCTGCGCCGACCACAGAACCGCGTCCGAGGCTCCGTGAGCCCCGGGAGAAAGCCCCAGGAGGAGAACATGAAACGCCGGACGGTCCAGGACGTCATGACCGAACGGGTCGTCACCGTGAACGAGGACGCCCCGTTCGCCGAGATCGCCGAGACGATGGCCGAGCACCGCATCAGCGGGGTGCCCGTCCTGGACGCCGCGGGCCGCGTCACCGGCATGGTCACCGAGGCCGACCTGCTCCGCAAGCAGGAGTACAAGGACGGCGGCGCCCGCAGGCCGGTGCTGGACAGGATCCGGCGCCGCGGCGAAGCGGAGGCCAAGGCCGCCGCCGTCGACGCGCGCGGGCTGATGAGCGCGCCGGTCGTCTCCGTCGCCCCGAACACCTCGATCGCCCAGGCCGCGCGGCTGCTGAACGGCCACGGGTTCAAGGCCCTGCCCGTCGTGGACGACGACGGGCGGCTCGCCGGCATCGTGGCGCGGCGCGACCTGCTGCGCGTCTTCCAGCGCTCCGACGCCGAGATCCGCGACGAGATCGTCGACGACGTCCTGATCACCAAGCTCTGGCAGGACCCCGCCGACGTCGACGTCCGCGTCGAGGACGGGGTCGTCCACCTCACCGGGCGGGTGGAGCAGAAGAGCCTCATCCCCATCATCGTCCGGCTGACCGCCGCCACCGAAGGCGTCGTGGATGTCGTCCACGCTCTCGGGTACGACCACGACGACACACGTCCTGCCCCGTATCCGAGAGCGTGAGGCCCGTGGACAACGCCGCCGTCAGCGAGACCCACATCGGTGTCGTCTTCTTCGCCGGAGACCGCGCCTACAAGATCAAGAAGCCGGTGAGCCTGGGCTTCCTCGACTTCAGCACCCGGGAGCTGCGCGAGCGCGCCTGCCACGAGGAGGTCCGGCTCAACCGGCGGTTCGCCCCCGACGTCTACCTCGGGGTCGCCGATGTGCACGGTCCCGGCGGCGGCGTCTGCGACCACCTGGTCGTCATGCGCCGGATGCCCGCCGACCGCCGCCTGGCCGCCCTGGTCGGGGCCGGCGCCCCCGTCCGGGACGCGCTGCGCGACACCGCGCGCATCCTGGCGGCCTGGCACGCCCAGGCCCCGCGCGGCCCGGAGATCAGCGCCCACGGCACCCGGGACGCCGTCCAGGCCCGCTGGCACGACAGCTTCGACCAGGTGCGCCCGTTCCACGGCGAGGTGATCGACGCCGCGGCGGCGGCCGAGACCGAGGAGCTCACCGACGAGTTCCTCGACGGCCGCGAGGCCCTGTTCGACGCGCGCATCGCCGACGGACGCGTCCTCGACGGGCACGGCGACCTGCTGGCCGGCGACATCTTCTGCCTGGACGACGGCCCCCGCATCCTGGACTGCCTGGAGTTCGACCGGGCGCTGCGCAGCCTGGACGGGCTCGACGACGCCTCGTTCCTGGCCATGGACCTGGAACGCCTCGGCGCACCCGAGCTGGCCGACTACTTCCTCCGCACCTACACCGACTTCGCCGCGGACCCCGCGCCGTCCTCGCTGCGCCACCACTACATCGCCTACCGGGCCTTCGTGCGCGCCAAGGTCGCCTGCCTGCGCCACGCCCAGGACGGCCCCGACGCCGCCGCCGAGGCCCGCGCCTACGCCGGCGTCGCCCTGCGCCACCTGCGCGCCGGACGGGTCGGGCTGATCCTGGTGGGCGGCCTGCCCGGCACCGGCAAGTCCACGCTGGCCGGCGCCCTGGCCGACCGGCTCGGCTGCGCGGTCCTCAGCAGCGACCGCGTCCGCAAGGAGCTCGCCGGGCTCGCTCCCCTCGACTCCGCCGCCGCACCCTACGGCACCGGCCTCTACACCGAGGAATGGAGCCGCCGCACCTACCGGGAGCTCGCCGACCGCGCCGCGAGGCTGCTCCGGCTCGGCGAGACGGTCATCCTGGACGCGTCCTGGACGTCGAAGGAGCAGCGGGACCTCGCCGCCGTGGTGGCCGAGCACGAGCACGCTCCGCTGACGTCCCTGCGCTGCGAGGCCCCGCAGGCCCTCGCCGCGGAGCGGATCCGCGACCGCGCGCCAGGCGCCTCCGACGCGGACGCCGCCGTCGCCGCCGCGATGCGCGCGCACGCGGCGCCGTGGCCCGAGTCGCATCCGATCGACACGAGCGGGGAGCTGGACGACGCCGTCGAGCAGGCGCTCGGCGTCGTCCGGCCGCACGGCCCCGAGCTCGGGTAGCACCGCGCGCGACCAGCCGGTCACATCTCCTCGAACACCTCTTCGACGGGGCGGCGGACCGTTTCCAGTTCCTCCCCCTCGGGGACGCCCAGGCGCAGGAGCATCTGCGGGTAGGCGCCGTTGCAGAAGCGGGCCTTGATGAAGGCGCGCAGCTCGGGGACCTCAAGGGCCTGGGTGTGGAAGGCCGCGGCAAGGTCGCGTTCCGCGGCCAGCAGCAGGACGCGCTGCATCGCCTGCCCCGCCCGCAGCCAGTCGGCGGGCTCGTCGCCGCCGGAGACCAGCAGCAGCGTCAACCCGGCCAGCGCCGTCCCGCCGTCCGGCGCGCCGTGCGCGGGGGGCGCGCCCCATCCGTGGCCGCGTGCGAAGTCGCGGGCCGGGAAGTGCGGCGTGGTCTGCGGGACCTGCCGCGGGTAGGCGCTCTCCTGGACCCCGTCCGCCCGGGATGTGCGGGGCGACGGCGCCCAGCGGGCGATCTCCGCCCTGTGCGCGGGCGTGCGCTGCTGGAGGTGCTCGGCCGCCTCGGTCAGGGCCGCCAGCGCCCCCTTGACGTGGGCGTCCACGGCCTCGACCAGCCGGGCCCCCTCGCGCTCGGCGTCGTGCCGCATGGCCGACAGGACCCCGGCGGGCACCGGGTCCGGGCGGAAGCCGCCCCGGTGGGTGCGGCGGCGCCGGATCTGCGCGTGCTCCCGCAGCGTCCGCTGGTCGGGGTCCTCCCCCGGCTCCAGGTCGATGTCGGCCAGCAGGTACGGGCGATCGGGGTCGGGCAGCAGGCGCACCCGCGGCGCGTATCCCGCCGCGCGCAGCGAGCAGCGCAGGTTGTAGAGCGCGGCGCCGCAGCTGATCAGCATCTCGCGGCCGTCCGGATCCGCCACGTCCAGGCGGCGGTCGATGTCGGCGCTCAGGCTGATCCGGGTCCCGTGCAGGACGAACCGCCACGGCTGGGTGTTGTGCACCGAGGGGGCCCACAGCGCGTCCTCGACGGCCCCGCGGGCGTCGGCCGCCACCTGTTCGGACGGACCCGCCGCATTGTCGTGTCGCATGGTCGCTCCCTCCCGGGTCTCCTGTCACCAGTCATCCCCCGAAAACCGGACGACCTGCAGGGGCGAAGGTCTGCGGCGGCCGGGACCTCCGTGCCGCCCGCTCCGGACCCGCTCGCGGGCAGGGCGCTCAGGGGCGTCCGGGGACGATGGCCACCGGGCAGTGCGCGCGCAGCAGCATCGCGTGGCCGACCGACCCCAGCAGCAGCCCGGCGAACCCGCCGCGCCCGCGCGAGCCCACGACCAGCAGGCCGGCGTGCACGGACGCCTCGGCCAGGACGCGGGCGGCCCTGCCGCGGACGGCCTCGGCCACGACCTCGACGTCGGGGTACTTCGCCCGCCATCCGGCGAGCGACTCGGCGAGCAGGCGCCGCTCGCCGGCGGCGAGGATCTCGCGGTCGTAGACCAGCGGGACCATGTCGCCGGGCCCGGCCGAGACGGGGTGCAGCCAGGCCAGCAGGGCGCGCAGCCGGACCCCGCGCACGGACGCCTCCTCGAAGGCGAACCCGACGGCGCCGGCTCCGGCCGGCGACCCGTCGACGCCGACCACGACCTCGCCGTGCCCGGACGGCTCGGCGGCGCGGACGACGACCACGGGGCACGGCGCGTACGTGGCGACCTGCATCGCCACCGACCCCAGGACGAGCCCGGCGAGGCCCCCCGCGCCGCGCGAGCCGGCCACCAGCATGAGCGCGTCCCGGGCCCGCTCGACGAGCACCTCGGCGGCCTGCCCGCCGGTCTGCTCCCCCGTGACCTCCAGGCCGGGCGCCCGTTCGCGGGCGCGCGCCACGGCGGCGTCGACGATGCCCTGGCCGTCGCGCAGCATCCGCTCCCTGACCTGCGCGGCGCCCGGGTCGTCCGGGGCGTCGAACAGCCACGGCGCCACGGCGTACACGACGTGCAGCGACGCCCCTCTCCGGGCGGCCTCGTCGGCGGCCCAGCCGATCGCGAGCAGGCTCGGCTCCGACCCGTCCGCCCCGACGACGATCCTGTTCACGGCGCTCCTGTTCACACCGGCACCCTCCGCAGCTCCCGGGCGATGCCGGCGGCCCACTCCGCCACCTGCCCGCGGTCGCGGTGGTCGCCGCTCATCCGCTTGGCGATCCTGGACGCCAGGAAGCCCCCGGCGTCCGGGGCGAGGCGCCCGCCGAAGGTGGCGTGTCCGCGGGCGTGCAGCCGCGCGGCGGCCTTGGCGACGCCCGGGACGGGTTCGATGGCGCGTTCGCGGGCGGTGTCGTCCAGCGGGCCGCTGCTGAACAGCCATACCGGCCGGTGCGCCAGCCCGGCGGCGTGGCGCCGGACGAAGCGGCGCGCCTCCCGGTGCCAGCGCCCCCCGTACAGGGCGCCGCCGACGACGACGGCGTCGTACCCGTCCAGCCCGGGGACGTCCCCGGCCGGACGCACCTCGGCCTCCACGCCCTCGCGGCGCAGCGCGGCGCCGACCCAGTCGGCGATCTCGGCGGTCCCCCCGCGTTCGGAGGCGTACGCCACCAGTACTCGGATCATGACGGCTCCTCGATCTTGGGGTCGCGCTCGTGGACGACCGCGACCGGACACGGCGCCTCGTGCAGGACGGCACGGGTGACCGCGCCGAGCAGGGTTCTGGGGGACGATCCGATGCCGCGGTCGCCGACCACGAGCAGCATCGCCTCCTCGGCCTCGGCGGCCAGGACGCGGTGGGCGCGTTCGACGACGAACCTGCGCTCCGCGGCGACACCGGGATGGGCGGCGAGGCACGGCTCCACCGCGGCGGCGAACCACGCCTCGGCCTGCTTCCGGACGGCGCCGGGGTCGGTGAAGGGCAGCCGGTCGGGGCCGGGCAGCGCGGCGGGGTCCCACCACGCGCACACGAGCGTCACCGCGGCGTCCCGGCTCCGGGCCTCCCGCAGGGCGAAACGCAGCGCGGCCTCGCTCGCCGGCGAACCGTCGACGCCCACCACGATCCGCTTCGCGGTCCGCCGCGGTTCGCGGGCGGGCACCACGACCACCGGGCGATCGGCGTGCGCGGGAACGTGCACGGCGGTGGAGCCGATCGGCAGCTTGTCGAAGCCGCCCGCGCCGCGGGCGCCGATCACGATCAGCGCCGCGTCCGCCGAGGCGTCCAGCAGCGCCCCGGGCGGCGTGCCCCTCATCAGCAGCGGCCGGACGTCCAGGCCCGGCGCGGACTTCCGGGCGAGCCGGGCGCCGTCGTCGAGGGCCATGGCGCCCATGCGCCGGACGATCTCCAGCGCGTCGGCGTCCCGCGGAGTCAGCGGGTAGGGCCACGTCCAGGCGTGGCAGACCACCAGGGGAACCTGCCGCAGGGACGCCTCGGCGGCCGCCCAGCGCACTGCCCGTTCAGCGGCCGGCGAGGCATCGAACCCCACCAGAACAGCAGATCCGTCCATGGGAGGTCACCTCCTGGTTTCGAGCCTCACCTATCGGAGGGACCGCATGCAGGGGCATGGGTCCACCCGCGCACAGGACCTTCGGCCCTGGGTGCGCGCGGCGGGCGATCGCAAGCTGGAGATGAGAAGGAGGTGCGGTCATGGACATCGGATACGCCCTCGTGGCCGCCGCGCCCGGCGATGGCTGGGGGCACATGGGAAACGGCGGCTGGTCCGGCTGGATGTGGCTGTGGGGGGCGGCGATGGTGCTGTTCTGGGTCATCGTGATCGGTGCGGCGGCATGGCTGGTCGCCCGTGCCGCGACGCCGCACCGCACGCGCCCGCCGGCCCCCGGCGCGGCGCGGCCGGACCGCGCCCGCGAGATCCTCGCCGAGCGCTACGCGCGCGGTGAGATCAGCACCGAGGAGTACGACGAGCGGCTGGCCAAGCTGCGCGAACACGACGTCCGCGTCTGACCCGCACCGCCGCCGCGGCGACCCGGCGTGCGGGCCCGATGAAGGCGAGACCACCGGGAGGAACGAGCATGACAGCGCACCCGCCGCTGGAAGGGCGCCCCGCCGCCGGCCTGATGACCCGGGACCTGCTCACCATCGCCGCGAGCGAGTCGGTGCTGATGGCCTGGGAGCTGATGTGCAAGGCCGAGGTGCATCATCTGCCCGTCACCGACGACGAGGGCGGCTTCCTGGGCGTCGTCGACGCGCAGACCCTGACCTCGACATGGAGCGCGGCCGGCCCGCAGCACGCCCGCCGGCCCGTGACGAGCCTCCTGCCGCCCCGGCCGCCCGCCGCGGTGCGGCCGTCGGCCACCGTCCGCGAGGCGGCGCGCGCCATGCTCGATTCGAACACCGACTACGTGCCGGTGACCGACGACCGCGGCGTCCTGGTGGGCCTGATCACCGCACGGGACCTGATCGGCGTGCTCGCCGGGCTGGAGCGCGAGGCCGCCCCGCCCAGCGGCGGCATGCCGTCCCTTTACCGGATCGAGCCTGTACTGCCCCGCACCCCGCAGGCCCACCCGGGGCACAGCGCCTTGCCGCCCGACTGAGGGAAAACCGGGATGTCTTTGGCCTCGGCAACGTGTGATCCATGGCCGTAGGGGCAGTGCGTTCCAGAGGAAACGTGAAGGGTGGCACTCCGCCGCTGGGGGAACGGAGCCATCCGCATCGGCCACGTCCCCTACGGAGGGTGCCGCTCAGATCCGGTTAAGGGAGGCATCATGAGCGCACTGGAGCGGCGCGAGCCGCGCAGCATCTTCCCCGAGCTGTTCGACTGGTTCGAGTCGCCGTTCTCCATGTTCCGCACCGGGAACGGCCAGACGATGCGGGTCGAGAACTACATCGACAACGGCGACCACGTGATCCGCGCCGAGCTGCCCGGCATCGATCCCGACAAGGACGTCGAGATCACCGTGACCGGCGGCGTCCTGCGGATCCACGCCGAGCGCCACGAGGAGAAGAAGGAGGCCCACCGGTCGGAGTTCCACTACGGCTCCTTCACCCGCTCCTTCACTCTCCCCGCCGACGTTGACGTCGACGACATCAAGGCGAGCTACGACAAGGGCATCCTCACCGTCCGCGTGCCGATGCCCGAGGCCGCCAAGGCCGAATCCAAGCGGATCGCCATCGAGAAGTAGCGACATATTGTGAACGCGCCGGAAGAGGCCCGGTGGACCGGGCCTCTTCCGCATACCGCCATCCCTCGGTCTCGTTCTCTATCTCTCTCGTTCTCTATCTCTCTCGTTCTCTATCTCTCTCGTTCTCTATCTCTCGGTCTCGTTCTCGGACGCGGCGGGGACGACCGCGACCGGGCAGTGCGCGTGGTGGATCAGCGCGTGGGTCACCGCGTGGCTGCGCGGGACCGGCAGCCCCGTGCGCGGGCGCGTGCCCGCGATCACCAG
The DNA here is from genome assembly GCF_044508335.1 of Actinomadura sp. Taxonomy (NCBI): domain Bacteria; kingdom Bacillati; phylum Actinomycetota; class Actinomycetes; order Streptosporangiales; family Thermomonosporaceae; genus Actinomadura; species Actinomadura sp. The sequence goes on along the minus strand of NZ_JBIQHY010000025.1, from coordinate 3,447 downwards.
GTCGGCGTCGCGGGACGCGGTGACGAGGGCGGCGGCGGGGTTGTCCTGGACGATGTCCTCGACCACGTCCACGCCCGGGTAGCGCTTGCGCATCGGGGCGTGCGCCTCGATGACGCGCCACCGCGCCCGCTCCTCGATCCGCTTCAGGTCGGCTCCCGCTCCGGGCTCCTCCAGCGCCTCGGGGAACCGCCAGGCGTGCACGACCCGCAGCCTGGCGTTGCGCGCCGCGGCGGCCCCGAACGCGTACTCCAGGGCCGCGGAATCGTCTCCGAGGCCGATGCCCACGGCGATCTCCGACCGGTCGGCCTTCGGCTCGCCGCGGACCAGCACCACCGGGGACGCGGCGCTGCGGACGACCCCGAGCCCGACCGACCCGAGCAGGAGCCCGGCGAAGCCGCCCAGGCCGCGGTGCCCCACCACCAGCTCGAACGACTCCCTGGACTGCTCGGCCAGCACCTGGACGGTGCGTCCGGAGGCCAGTTCGACGCTCACCGGAACCTCGGGCCGGCGGGCGTGCGCGACGCGCTCGGCGCCCGCGAGCACCTCGCCGCCCCTGCGGGACAGCGATCCCGCCTCGCCGGGCGCGAGGGTCAACGGGATGTCGAACGGCCATTTCTCTATGGCGTGCACGATCTTCAGACCGCGCTTGTAGCGGGCGGCCTCATCGGCCGCCCAGGCCACGGCGTGCTCGGACGGCGCCGAGCCGTCGGCGCCGACGACGATCGGGTCGGACATGGCCAGCTCCTCTTCTCGCTCTTCCTGGGGCGTCCCCCGGCTCACCGGTCCGGGACGACGACCACGGGGCAGTGCGCGTGGTGCAGCACCGTGTGGTTGACCCGGCCCAGCGCCATCCCGGCCAGGGGCGCGCGCCGGCGGCGAGCGCCGACCACGACCAGTGCCGCGTTCCCCGACGCCTCCACCAGCGCCTGGGCGGGAGTCCGGTCGGACACCAGCCGCTCAACCGTCACGTCCGGGTACCGTTCCCCGTAACCGGCCAGGGACTCCGACAGCTCAAGCTGCTCGATCACCCGGCGGCGCGGGGAGAACTCCCCGCCCACCGCGTGCAGGGCGAGGATCTTGGCGCCGCGGGACGCGGCCTCCCCGAACGCCCATTCGATGAAGGAGCGCTCGTCGTCCAGCCCCTCGATCCCGATCACGATCTGCCGCGGCGCGTCGGTGGGGTACGGCGCCGACCGCGACACCACCAGCACCGGGCAGCGGGCGTGCGCGGCGGTGTACAGGCCGACGGAGCCGAACAGCAGGCCCTCGAAGCCGCCCTGCCCGCGCGACCCGACCGTCACCAGGTCCGCGTGCTCGCTCTCCCCCACCAGCGCCCGGCCCGGATCGGCCGGCACGAGGCGCGTCTCGACGTCCAGCCCCGGATGGAGCTTCAGCGCGTACTGGCGGGCCTCGGCGAGCAGGTCCTCCCGCTCCCCGGTGAGGCGGCGCAGCGCGTCCGGCGGGATCGACCCGTCGTCCAGGAGGGCGCGGGAGCCGTGCACGAGGAGCAGCGGCAGCCGATGGCGCACGGCGCGGTCCGCCGCCCAGTCCAGCGCCCGCCACGCGTGCGCGGAGCCGTCAATTCCCACGACGATCGGAGTCCGCATCGTCCATCCCTCCCGGGGAGCCGTTCGGTTCACCTTCGACGCTAGGCCGCGCCTTTCCGGCATTCAGCGGCCAAAGGTCCCGCCGGCCGTGGGACGACGGTCACCGGCCCGGGCACGGCCGGAGGCCGCGGCCCCGCTCCGGGCCGCGGCCTCGCGTTCGCGGGGTCAGCGGGTCAGGACCACCTTGAGCGCGCCGGACTGCGCGGCGTCGCCGAAGACCTCGTAGGCCTTGATGAACTCCTCCATCGGGAAGTGGTGGGTGGCGAACCGCCCCGCGTCCAGTTGCCCGCCGGCGACCAGCCGCAGCAGGGTCGGCGTGGAGTAGGTGTCCACCAGCCCCGTGGTGATCGTGATGCCGCGGATCCACTGCTCTTCCAGGTGCAGCGTGGCGGGGCCGCCGTGCACGCCGATGTTGGCGATGCGCCCGCCCGGCCGGGCCAGGGCAACCGCCGCCTCGAACGTCGCGGGCACGCCGACCGCCTCGATGGCCACGTCCGCGCCCAGCCCGCCGGTGAGCTCCCGCACCGCCGCCAGCGGGTCCTGGCGGGAGTTGTTGACGGTGGTGTCGGCGCCGAAGCGCTCGGCCGCCTCCAGGCGGCTGTCGGCCAGGTCGATCGCGATGATCCGGCTGGGGCTGAACAGCCGCGCCCCCATGATCGCCGCCAGCCCGATCGGCCCGGCGCCCACGACCGCGACCGTGTCGCCGGGGCGCACGGCGCCGTTGAGCACGCCGACCTCGTAGCCGGTCGGCAGGATGTCGGCCAGCATCAGCACGTCCTGCGCGGGCACCCCGTCCGGCAGCGGGTGCACCGAGGTGTCGGCGAACGGCACCCGCACGTACTCGGCCTGCGTCCCGTCGATCTTGTGGCCGAGGATCCAGCCGCCGCCGCCCGCGCACAGCCCGTAGCGGCCCTCGCGGCAGAACCGGCACGTCCCGCACGCGGTGATGCACGACACCAGCACCTGGTCGCCGGGCTTGACCGTCCGCACGCCCGCACCGACCGCCTCGACCGTCCCGACCGCCTCGTGCCCGAGGATCCGCCCGTCGGTCACCGCCGGGACGTCGCCCTTGAGAATGTGCAGGTCCGTCCCGCAGATGGTCACCGCGTCCACGCGCACGATCGCGTCGCCGTCCTCGACGATCCGCGGCTTGGGCACCTCCTCCCACGCCTTGCTTCCAGGCCCGTGGTACACCAGCGCTCGCATAGCGCACCTCCTCCATCGATTCGGCTCCGGTCTTCAGCATTGGTCTGCGCGGAGCGGCGAGGGCAGTGCCCAACGTCCCGGCGCCAGGGGTGCCAACGTCCTTCGGCCGCCCGGCGCGATGCCCGGCTCGACGCCGCCCATGCGGGCGCTGTCGCCTGCTCGCCGGCGGATCGGCGGGCGTTCAGCACTGATCGGCGGCGATGTCGCGGCGGAGCTGAAGAGGCTCCGCGGCGGTCGCCACAAGATCCCGTAAACGGCGGGACATCCTGCGTGCGCAACGGTATGAACGAATCGGCCAGAGCTTTGTCATCGGACGAATGAGCGATGCGGGGACGCTGAGCGAGACAACAGCACCGCGACTGAGAAACCGTCCCGCATCTGATCCGGACACGTCCCCGAATCCCGCGGCCGACTCGTAAGGAGACCCCCATGAGCGACACCGGCCAGCGCAGCCGCCGATCTGGGCGCGGAACGATCCAGCGGATGGACAACGTAGCCATCGTCGTCGACGACCTCGCAGCCGCCGTGGCCTTCTTCGCCGAACTCGGAATGGATCTGGAAGGCGAGGCGACACTCGAGGGTGACTATTCAGGTCTGCTGGTCTGATTCGGCCCGAGCGTGATCGCTGTCATGG